>JAGXSG010000001.1 GCA_018333995.1 Clostridiales bacterium
AATCACTGCCCTTGTCAACCCAGGCAAGCGCTTTCGCATGACACGCCTCAACGCAACGAGGGCCAGATGGCACGCCCGCAGCAACGCTAAACCCAGCGCATGCGTCACACTTATCCATTTTCTTGGTGTCCGGTTGAAGCACCATGGCACCGTACGGACACGCCCACTCGCAGCGACGACAGCCTACGCACGCGGATGTGTTCAGCGTCACCACTCCGCTGGCAGCGGATTTGGACAACGCGCCCTTAGGACACGCGGCCACACATGATGGCTCCTCACAATGGTTGCATGCTATCGAAACGAACACGCGGGAATTCGCGATATCCCTTGTGTAGACGCTGCGGCGGCTGACACCGCTCGGCGAAGCGTAACGAATCTTGCAGACCGCGACACACGCCTTACAGCCAACACACCTCTTGAGATCTACGACAAATCCCTTCGCCACCGGTTATGCACCTCCTTCGTGATCCATTGCACGCATGCAGCGCATGCAACCCGACACTACGCTCTTGCGATTCGTACCTTGACGTCGGTCATCAGAGCTGATGCCGAGGGATCGCGCCGTGCAACCTGAATCGGCAATGGCAACGCTGTGACGAGCGTGTTGTCGTTCGCCCCGACACCGGCAGACGCATTGAGTCCAAATGCTCTCTGTGTCTGATTTCCAAGCGAATCAAGCGCCCTCGAATGCGACAGGGCCCACGTGCCCCAACCATGCGGTATGAGGATGCAGTCCTGGCGGATGTGCTCGGTCACCCTGATAACGCCTCGCTCTCTCGCGCCCGGAATCTGCGGTGTGGTAATTATGACCTCATCGCCTTGGACGAGACCGAGAGCGGATGCCGAGGTCGGGTGGATCTCGATCCGTCCCTTGTCCGACAGCTCGACCATCAACTCATCAGCTTTACCCTCGGTATGGATGAGCATGGGTTCACGATTCGTCAGCAGCCAGAACTCTCCCAGTGCCGGATTCGGAAGTGTGATGGCTCCCGTCCCCACGCGAGGAGGCGCCCACCCCGGGAAACGCTCGATAAGCGTTGCCGCACCATTAGCGTCCGGCACTGTAGCGTAGGCGCTCGTAATTCCGGCATGAGCTCGAGCGCGTACATCCAACCGCACCCGACTTGCGGTGCTAAGCGCCGAGTAGTCGACCCAGACGGGTGCCGTTGCAGGCGTAGGCCTGATTCCCGTCCTGTCACCGGCGATTCCCGCACGGGAGGCAAACGTTGTCATGCTGGTTACGCCTGAATCCCACCCCAGCGCGATGGAGGGTGCGTGAACAGCCAGGTCCGCCAGTCTCCGATTGTTGAGCGCCCCGCCGCTCCAAGCCGGTCCTGTCAGCAACCCGTTGGTCGTGAAGAACATCCTCAGGCTGTTTCGATTGGTCATGAAGTTCGGGTTTGCCGTCGCCCATGCGGGATTGGCGGCCGCCCGTGCATCAGCGTAGGCTTGACACGCCTGCTGATACGTATTCCTGCCGACCACCACCGCATCCGCGGCGACTCCGATTTCCCTGATCGCACCAGCCAAAGAGACCGACTGCCCGATCGTGGTCGTGATCGAGCGCTCCTGGAATGCCACGTACCCATAGTTGCTCATCGCCTGGGTCCCACCGCTTCGGACCAGAAAATCCCTCTCGTTGTACGAGGGCTCAGGGAGCAGAACGTCAGACATCCACACCCCGGCATCGGCGTAGTAACAGTGGTTGACGATGAAGCACTTCTCGAGCGCCCGCACCGTCATGTTCGTGTCGCAAGAGATAAACGGCGTGTTGTAGTGGTGATTGAATACCCAACGGACGGGATACGGATGATCCTTGTCCATCTGGTCAAAGCCGGTTTCAAAGGAGCCGTGGTCGGGCGAAGTACCGGGCCACCACTGACGGAAATCGCCGCGCGGAAACGCCTGCCCGGTCGCAGGGTCAACTTCGTGAGCGGGAAAGCCGCCCGCCGGCAGCGGAAACGCGGTGTTGACCCCTGTCCACGACGGAAGCTGCCGATCTAACAGATTGCCTCCCCGCCGATCAATCGAGCCAACCAAAACGTCGAGCACCACAGTAGCGTACGCCTGGCGCCACGAGTTCTCATAGTTTGGCCCTGCGGCGCCGTCACGCTTGTGGCTCATCACATGAGGGCGATGATCCGTGTAGACACCATCGTTGGTGAACTCCAAGGCGACTTGAAGGATGTCAGCGGCAGGCACACCGGATTTCGCTTCTGCCCATGCGGCGACATCCGCGACACTTGCTGTCGACGTAAGTTCACCTGCGGCAAACCCATTCGTATCCACGAAGGCACGGAAATCGGTCCAGTCGGTAGCGTTGACATAGATGTCGATGAAGTTCGCGTTCCACTTCTGGTTAGCCACTATCCACTTGATCATGGCCCACATGACCGCGAGGTCAGTTCCCGGCTTGATCGCGTAGTAGCGACCACCGTAAGCGAGCGCCTTCGCAGCCATGTTGCTCAACCGCGGATCAAAGACCACCGACTTGGCCCCATTATCAAGCGCCTTGATCACGCCAGCGACCGTTGGGTTCTGGGCACGCCCTACCTGGTCATGACCGAACGAGAGCAGATACGTGGAGTGCGCGTAATCATGCGTCCACGTACGTCCGCCTCGGGCGATTTGGGGCACCATTGCCGGCCATGCCCATGTGTACGTGGTAAAACACGTCGACTGGTGCGACATGTGGTTCGGCGTCCCCAGTGCGTCCCTGAGTCGATTGACCCAGTCATTCCGGCGCGAGAGAACCATCGCCGCTTTCGGGCCATGCTGCTCTATCGTCTCCAGCAGGCTCTTCGCGCACAACTCATATGCCTCGGCGAAGCTTATGCGCACGAAGCCCGGGTCCTCGTTGGGACCCTTTCTAGGGTTGGTGCGCTTCATCGGGAACAGAACTCTATCTGGACTCAGCGCCTTCTGGGGACTGCCGTACCCCTTCACGCATAGCGTTCCCGTGCCGTCACCAAACTGATTCGAGCACGGATGCGCTGGGTTTCCAAACACTTCGTACCGCCCGCTGCTCACTCTGCCGATGAGACCGCATTGCGAGCCGCACATCCGGCAAATCCCTACCGAATCCCTGAACACCGAACTCGCTCTAGCTTCCTGGGCCTCAACGAAATACTTGGTCGCGCCCGCGCCAATGCTCGCGCCGACGCCCAACGCGCCCATCAGTTTAGTGAACGAGCGCCGTGACATGGGACGTGTCAAGGGTGTTGTGGTGGACATCAATCTACCTCCTCACTTCTTCTATTCGGCCTTCTAATCCGGCTAGACAGACGTCTATGCCAAGCATCTGCGCATCCACTCTCAAGAACTCTGATCCGACACGTGCCGCATCGGCGTAGAACTCGGCTCGCGGGTCGGCCGCGACCCTGTCGAAGAACCTGGGAATCCACGTCATCACGTGTGTCCCAAGGTAGTTCACAAGCACATCGGGGAAGCTGTTCGCTGTGTTCGCTGAACCGCTTCGCGCCACGCGGCCGGATAGGACCGATGCAAAATAGAGCTCGGCGCCCACATGATCAGCCAGCCATATGTCTTCCTCGCGCGGAACCAGTCCTTCATCGTGGTAGCAGTCGAGAACATCGCGCCACGCGTCACCCATCAGGCGGGGCCTGTCACTCAGCCAACACGAAGCGTTCGCGTAGATCCTGTCGTGGCCGCAGAAGAGTCGTGCGTACTCGATCGCAACACGCTCGACAAGTCCTTCATCGCACGCAACCAGGGTGGCCGCGACTCTGTTGGCAGACTCCGGTGCGATTCCCGCCTGGGCGAATGCACGCAATGCGTGTCCACCTTCGCCGCCGCCGATCGAAAGCGCATCCTCCACTCCGAGTTCGCGTTCAAACAAACGTCCCAACAGTGCGTAAGCGACCTCTCGGCCCGTCGCCTCTTCCTTGATCGATAGGATCGTATCGTTCATGCTCGGCATCTTTCATGACTCCAGTCTTTGGAAGTCAGAAACGGTTCGTTTCCTCAGCCGCATAGAAGTCCAGGCCTCCATGACACTTGGTGCAGTAGGTGCTGCTGCGAGTAAAAAACCTGTTCACGTTGTCCACAGTGGCATGTATGGCTTGCGGATCGACGTGGCATCCCGAAATCGTGCACCCTCGCGGATCAGTGAGCGCAAAGTCGATTCCGCCGTGCGCGTTCACGGTGAATCCGCCGTGACACCCCAGGCACGACTCGGGATCCACCTGCTTACCCATGGTCGCCCCATCGGCATCCCACGTATTCGTCGACTGGTGACACGACGCGCACCCGTTGGCAGATGTCTGGTAGGTTAAGAATGCCGAGTACAGGTGACGCTTGTGGGCAGTGAATGTCTGTGGATCGAGTGATCGCTCGAGAGCCATCTGTCCGTGACACCCAATGCACTGCGCATTAGTCACAGTGGCGGAGTCTAGATGCGCCGCATGTGAGTTAACCCCGGCGAAACTGGCGATGACAGCAGACGCCCCGAAGCCCGCGACAAAGACCGTACCCGCAATAGCCATGACCAGTAGTCGGCTACTCAGTGTAGACATGAGTCGAATCCTCCTTTCCGGTTCACTAGGGCAGGAGGCCGGCGACGTGACATTGGAGGCACAATCCGTCGGGCTCCATCGTCAACATCGCATCCGTGTATGACGTGTGCGGAAAGTCTGCTGTAGTTGTTGTGGCGACACTATTCCCATGACACGTCAGACACGCGTAGTCCGGGTGGTTCCGATGGACGTCCCCCGATGCCCTCCTGTCGTGACACGCCGCGCACCAATCTCCGCCCTGGGTAAGCCACGATCCCGTGAGGGTCGCACTCAAGTCTTGAGCGGAATGATTGGGTCGAGACGACAACAACGCCGGACTGAAAGTAGCCGGCATCACGTTCCCAAAGGCTCCATGAGGAGTGTGACAGCTGGCACAGTACAAGCCCCTTGTAGCCGTGAAAGCGGTCGCGGAAACGGTCGCCGGATAGCTCAGGTACTGGATCGCCGTCAACGCCCCGCTGCCGCCGGGAATGTGGTTGTTCCCCAATCCAAGCCGGTGGCCTTCGTGCGTGAGCCGATCAGAAATGGGCACGTTGTATGCTGCTAGGTTCGGTACCGCAGCAGCGGAAGTGCCGGAGAACCCGGGGTCATAGGCACCCGTGGGCGCCGACTGATAGAGGGTGTGACACGTCGCGCACACGTCGGTGACGGTCGTCTCCCTCATAAGCACGTAATCCCCGGAAGCCTCATGCATATCGTGACATTGCAGACATGAGTCCGTCGCCATGCTGTAGCCACCGTGCGGGATCGTCGAGCCATCGGCCGCGAATACGACGGCGACGGACGACGAAGCGGCAAGCATCAGCACAACCGCGATAATGGTCGCTCTCATAGTTCACCTCCCGTTCGCTCGCTGGTCAGTTCCCGCGTGATGCGCAGACGGTGCCCACACACCTCCCTTCGGGGGTCTTTCCGGTGTTCTCGACATCGAAATAAACACCGGAACGCCTGCAGCGTCTTCATGGTGTCACGAGGGCAGGCCATCGCCGCCCCGTGGACCGCTACAGATGATGAACTGCGGACAGGCGGTGACAGAATGCGTGTCCGGAACGCGAACCGACGATTGAGTGGCCTGCTCGCGCGGCCTGGGCGGCGGTGACCGTTGCGACCCGCATGCGAGGCGGCTCCCACCGCCGGAAGGCCTGCGGCTGATATGCTAGGACTACGACTGATCGGTGGGCGCATCGTACGCTCGCAACAATCACAACGTCTTCTCACACGTAGATGACCCGGACCTGAACTGAAAGGAACAGGGGCATGGACGCGAGGCGGCTGCTGCGGCTTTCTTTGGCAACTACAACAGCGATGACGCTGGTGTTACTTGCGTTCATTTCGAGCGCGGGGAACAGTGTGGACTCCTCCGTGACCGAAGACTCACCACCGTCAGGCCGATCCCTCACCATCGCCGTCACACGGCTTGTCGGCGGTTGGGCCGCATGGCCTTCGTTTACAGAGGCGCTCGAACATGTCAGCCAGTCTACCGGGGTTCCGATCCAAGTAAGATTCCTGGCCCCGGGCGAGAGCGCTGAGGACATCTTTGCTGAGGACAGCGATGTGGATGCGGCCTTCATGTCGACATACGCGTTTCTGTTGGTCCGAGAGAAGAAAGGGGACGTCTCCCACCTTGCGACGCCGATCATCCGGGGGCGGACGTCTGAGCGGGCCGTGTTCGTCGTACATGCCAACAGCCCATACCTGAGCCTGCAGGAATTGAGGGGCGCCCGTCTGGCGCTCTCCCCTCCCGGCGTGGGCGGTTCGATACCTGGAAACGCCTATGCACGATGGCTGCTGCAGCAAGAGGGGCTCGGTGACGCAGAGGAGTTCTTTCGCGAAGTCGACGAGACATCCAGCCAGGATGCAAATCTTCAACTGGTTCTGAACGGTTCAGCCGATGCGACCACGGTGAGTCTTAGTCAGCTCGCCTCCTGGCCACAGGGTTCCTTTCGAGTACTCCACTATTCTGAGCGCTTCGCCATGCCTCCCTTTGTCGTCTCCCCGGAGCTCAGTGACGCCGAAGCCGAATGGATCATCGATGCGCTGGTAAGCTACACACCGGACGGCGATGACGCGATTCTCGGGGGATTCACGCGACCGAGGCAAGAGGATTACGATTTCCCCTATATGCTCCTACGTTTCGCCCGAGACAGAACTGCGCCTATGGAGAGCGCCAAGCAATGAGCAGTACATCCGTCGCGCGTGAAAGAAAGAGCAGATCTCTTGCCCTTCGATTCGTGCGCATGACCATCCTAGGGCAAGCTTTGTTCGGCGTCATGCTCGGTCTCGGTGCCGGCGCGTACGTCGTCGTTTCGGACTATCGTGCCCGGTATGTCTACATGGAAGATGTCGCTGGCGCCATGGCGGCGAGCTTGATGCCGATGGTGATCGACCGAGACATTCCCGCCGTACAAGGGCAACTAGGGATCCTGCAGTCCCTCGCTGGACGCGGAGACATAGTGGGCATCGAATTCTCTGACACCTCTGGCCGTGTTCTGGCGACCATAGGCGACCTGCATACAGTGGACACCTCGCCAGCTTCCACGCCCATCATTGACCGGCTCTTCGGCCCGCACTCAATTAGGCATCACATCGCTATTGGTGACGTGCACTACGGTAGTGTACGGCTCGCGTTCGGGGAACGCTCTCTCATCGAGACGCTCGGTGCTGCGATGGTGGTCGCGCTACTGGTCACCCTGTCAGTCGTGTTGGTGTCCGCTCTTTGGTTCTCCTGGCTTACAGTGCGGACGGTGATCGAGCCAATCCAGGCCATTCAGACGGCGGCGCGGCGACTGGCCGACGGCAAGCGTGACATATTCTTGGGACTCAAGAGGAACGACGAGATCGGATTGCTTGGGGACTCGATCGAGAACCTTGCGCAGCAGCTGCAGAAAGGTGAAGCGGAACTGCGGGATGCTCTCAGGGACGCCCGGAAAGCACAGATCGGTGAGGCTCGGTTGCGAAAGAAGACCGAGGAGGAAGCCCAGCTCAAATCTGACTTCGTGGCGGTCATCGCTCACGAACTGGGCACACCATTGTCCGTGGTGACCTTGTACAGCGATGTATTGGTTTCCAGCAGGGAGCGCGAAGCCGATGAGGACTCCGCAGAGGTGATCGATGGCATCGCCGCCGCCGCGTCTCGACTGAACTCCATCGTCAATGACTTGCTGGACACGGCGCTGCTCGATCGCGGAGTGATGCGGATCACGATGAAACCGGTCGATCTGGCCGAGGTCGTCCGCGAAGCGGCGAAGGATGCTGCGCGATTGAGTGACACTCATGACTTGCGCGTAGATCTTGGTGCACCCGATCGACCCGATCGGCCATTACTTGTACACGCTGACAGAGTGCGAATCCGACAGATTCTGGATAATCTCCTGTCTAACGCAACCAAGTATTCGCCGACCGGAAGCACAGTGACAGTCCGGGCTTTCCGCGACAATGATGATGCTGTCATCCAGGTGGAAGACCAGGGGCCAGGAATTCCCCACGCAAGCCGGTCAAGAGTGTTCCAGATGTTCGGCCGTCTGGATCATAGCGACAATCGCGACACAGCCGGTTTAGGTCTCGGGCTCGCGATCAGCGCGAGGATCGCCCAGGCCCACTCGGGGACACTCGGCTTCGAAGCGGGAAACGGTGGCGTGGGAACGGTGTTCACCCTGAGTATTCCTCTTCTCAGCACCGATGAAATCAACCCCCAAGGCCATGGACCGTCGACTGTAAAGATCATTAAGGAAGCGGAGGTGTGAGAAATGGCTGAAGAACATCCGGTTGCCGGCGGCGGAAAAGTGCTGATTATCGATGACAGCGTTGACCTTCTCAAAGGGCTCCGTATGGTGCTTTCCAGAGAAGGTTATTTGGTCGAGACACTCAACAAGCCCGCGATGGCCATGAGTGTTGTTAAGAGCACCCACCCTGACCTTTTGATACTTGATGTAATGATGCCGGAGGTTGACGGCTGGCAAGTCCTCCGTAGCGTCAGGGGCGATGCTGACACAGCAAACATTCCGATACTGATGCTGACCGCCAAAGGCTCACCTGAGGCCAAAATCTCGGGTTTCACTCTGGGAGCCGACGATTATCTGGTCAAACCCTTCGAGATTTCTGAACTCAAGTGCCGCATCGCCGCCCTGTTGCGACGCTCGGTGGACCACCAAAACCCCTCTCCCGCAGAATACCTGTTCCCCGGCTTCCTAGGCTCAGGCGAGTCGTTGCTGATTCCCTCAAGAGATGTCTACTTCGTCGAAGGAGCAAAAAACTACACGTACGTGCACACCTACGACAAGAAGTGCCTGAGTCGCTTGACGCTAGGAGAGGCGACCGCGGCCGCTCCGCATGGCTTCATGAGAGTCCATCGATCGTACTTGGTCAACCTTGGAAGAATCGCATCCGGGAGGTGGGCTTCCTCCTCTCTCTACCGGGTAACCCTATCTGATGCCGATGGGACTCAGATCCCAATCAGCCGAGGGTTGGTCAGCCAGATCAGAACAGCGGCAGGACTGAAGTGAGCACGGGCTCCTCCATCGAAGACATCTCCGCACCCTGTCAGCCGCAGGAACCAAACCTCTGGCCGCGAAGACTAGAGCGAGGGAGGTGGTGCCGATGACGCCCAGGCGCCCGGATATCTCAGACGAAGATCTCGGCATGCGAGCATTCCAGCTTCGCAAAGCGCAGGCGACCGAGCGTGCCATCGACCGTGTCCGCCACGGACTCGGCGCTGAGTGGACGTCACTCACCGGCGAGGAGATCGCCCAAATCGAGTGGGTACTCGGTGAGCTGTGGGCGTATGCCGCGCGTGCCGACTGGGACGACCTGCACTTCGGCAGCTTGCGGATGCACGATATGCGGCGGATCCTCGTCTTCGGCCGAGAACTGCGGACCCACTCACGTAGCGCGGTCGACGTCCTGCAAGACGTCGCCCAGATCGTGCGAAACAGGAGCTGACGCGCTACCGCACGGCCTTTCTGCGCTCAATCTTCTTCTTGACCTTCTTGAGCCGGAAGAGATCCTCACGCGCGCGCTCGTCGAGCGTCTGGCGGATATACGCGACCTGCTGACGAAGTTGCGGCACTGTCACCTGCTCGAGCGCGTTCACACGCCGGTTCGTCTTTTGGATCTCCTCGCCTAGCCTTTTGAGCCGCGTCTCGATGTCGGCATACTCGATGATGACATCGAGTATGCGCTCGAACTTATCGGCGCTCTCGTCCACGCGGGACGACACTCCCGTCACCGCGTAACCCCGCGTAAACGACGACCGGATCGGACTCTCGCCTTTCGTTACCACAGGTACCGAGACGCCCATGATCTTGGTCCCGGTCATGTCAACGACGATCTCACTCGTCGTCGCCATGCCCGCGCTCCTGAGAGCGACCGTTCCGTCGACCGCCTTGGCGACCGCGAGCGAGTACTGCGCCTCCGAGACGGTCTTTTGGAGTGACTCGGAGAGCCGAAGCGTCTCGTCCATCACTCCCATGAACTCGATGAGCAGGGCGTCGCGCTTCTGCTTGAGCAGGTCCATGCCTTGCTCGGCAAGGGTGATCTGCTGTTTCCTCTCCAGTAACTCGGCCCGCGTAGGCCGCACCTCTTCCATGTTCGCTCCTTAGAACCGGACGTTGAGCCCCGCCTCCGCGGAGACGCTGGGGTGATACTTCTCGATGAAATCGCGGACGCGCTTGAGCTCACTCATCGGCAGCCCCGCCATGAGCTCCCACCCTATATCGAGCGTCTGCTCGATGGTGCGGCCTTCATCGCCCTGGCCTACGATACGCTTCTCGAACTCGTCAGCGAATCGCAGGTATGCGCGGTCGCTGTCGGAGAGCGCCTCTTCACCCACTATCGCGACAAGTTTGCGCAGGTCGCGGCCTTGCGCGTACGCCGAGTACAGCTGGTTCGCCACAGCCCGGTGGTCGTCGCGCGTCTTGCCCTCTCCAATGCCGAGGTTCATCAGGCGCGATAGACATGGAAGCACGTCGATGGGCGGGAACACCGCACGGCGATGCAACTGACGGGAGAGCACGATCTGCCCCTCGGTGATGTAGCCGGTGAGGTCAGGGATCGGGTGAGTGATGTCATCATCGGGCATCGACAGGATCGGAAGCTGCGTCACCGATCCCTTCCGTCCCTTGATGCGCCCCGCGCGCTCGTAGATCGTCGACAGGTCGGTGTACATGTAGCCGGGATACCCGCGCCGGCCCGGAACCTCTTCACGCGCGGTGGACACTTCACGTAGCGCCTCACAGTAGTTCGTCATGTCCGAGAGAACCACGAGCACCTGCAGGTCCTTCTCGAACGCGAGGTACTCGGCCACGGTCAGCGCGCAGCGCGGGGTGAGAAGCCTCTCGACAGTGGGGTCATCGGCGAGGTTGAGAAAGAACACGACACGCTCAAGTGCGCCGGTACCCTCGAACTGAGACATGAAGTACGCGGCCTCCCGATGGGTGATCCCCATCGCCCCGAACACGATCGCGAACTCCTCGCCGCTCTTGACGCGAGCTTGACGGATGATCTGCGCGGCGAGCTCGTTGGCGGGAAGGCCCGAGCCCGAGAAGATCGGCAGCTTCTGTCCGCGCACGAGCGTGTTGAGTCCGTCAATGGCACTGATGCCCGTCTCGATAAAGTCCGCCGGCTTCTCGCGGGTGTACGGGTTGATCGGCGCTCCCGTGATGTCGAGGCGGGCCTCCGGGATGATCGGCGCTCCGCCGTCGATCGGCTTGCCTGTCCCGTTGAAGATCCTGCCGAGCAGATCCGGCGACACGCTGACGCGAGCGACCTCTTCTAAGAACCGCACTTCGGTCGCGTCAACGTCGATTCCTTGGGTGCCCTCGAAGACTTGGATGACCGCCGTCTCGCCACTCACCTCGAGAACCTGCCCGCTGCGACGCCCGCCGTCCGGCATCCTGATCGAGACCATCTCGTTGTACGCGACCCCGCGCACGTTTTCCACGAAGACGAGTGGCCCCGTGACGTAGCTGATAGTCCGGTAGTCCGTTGAGACAAGTGAACCTTGGTTCCCGCGTGCTTTCGCCGTCGCTGGCGTCACGTCAGTACACCTCGATTCCGGCGATGTCCTCGGCGATGCTCTTCGCCAGTGCGGGCAGGTTTTCGATGGCCTCGTCATGGGGTGTCGTCTTCATCATCGCGATACGCTCTTTGTGCGGCAACTCAAGCACCTGCCTGAGCGACACTCCCCTGTTGAGCGCCCCCACCGCCGCATCGTGAAAAGCGAGAACCGCCTTAAGCATCAGATACTGCTTCTCGGGCGGACAGTACGCGTCGATGTCGTCAAACGCGAACTGCTGGAGGAAGTCCTCGCGCAACATGCGCGCGATCTCCAAAATGATCTTCTCGGATTCGGGAAGCGCGTCCGGGCCGACGAGCTGGACGATCTCTTGCAGCTCGGTCTCCTTCTGCAAAATGCCCATCGCCCGTTCTCGCATCGCGTGCCAGTCGCTCGCAACGTTCTCCTCGTACCACGTGCGCACTTGGCCGAGGTAGAGCGTGTAGGACTTGGTCCATGAGATGGCGGGAAAATGCCGGCGATGCGCAAGCGACGTGTCGAGCGCCCAAAACGCGCCGGAGACGCGCAGGGAATTCTGCGTCATCGGTTCGGACATGTCACCACCAGCCGGCGAGACAGCGCCGACCATCGTGACCGAACCGGTCCGTTCATCACTGCCGAGCGCGCGCACGCGACCCGAGCGCTCGTAGAACGCTGCGAGCCGAGTTGCCAGGTACGCGGGGTACCCTTCCTCGCCGGGCATCTCTTCGAGCCGACCCGAAACCTCACGGAGCGCCTCTCCCCACCGCGAGGTCGAATCGGCCATCATCGCCACGTCGTAACCCATGTCCCGGTAGTACTCGGCGAGCGTCGCCCCTACGTAGATCGACGCCTCTCTCGCGGCGACCGGCATGTTGGAGGTGTTTGCCACGAGCACGGTACGGTCCATCAGCGGCGCTCCGCTTCGCGGGTCCTCCAGTTCAGGGAACTCGACAAGGACCTCTGTCATCTCGTTTCCCCGCTCGCCGCATCCCACGTAGACGATGATGTCGACATCCGCCCACTTGGCGAGCGATTGCTGAGTGACCGTCTTGCCCGTGCCAAAGCCACCAGGGATGATCGCGTTTCCGCCGAGCGCTATCGGGAAGAGCGTGTCGAGGATCCGCATCCCGGTCATGAAGGGACGTGCCGGGTCAAGCTTGCGCGCGTATGGTCTCCCTTGGCGGACCGGCCACCACTGCGACATCGTGATTTCGGTGCCGTCTTCGAGTTTCGCGAGCACAGCGTCGAC
This sequence comes from Clostridiales bacterium, assembly GCA_018333995.1. Taxonomy (NCBI): domain Bacteria; kingdom Bacillati; phylum Bacillota; class Clostridia; order Eubacteriales; species Clostridiales bacterium. The sequence goes on from JAGXSG010000001.1 coordinate 12,818, forward strand.
CGTGTACCCGCCGTCATCGGTCACCCATGCCACCGTTCCCGCGGCTGTCCCGGGGGGGACCATGACCTTGTGGACGATCGTCTGACCCTCAGGGGTCGTACCTATCACGTCGCCAGGAACAACGTGCTGGCCAACCGCGACCGTCGGCGTGAACTCCCATATCCGCTCGCGATCGAGGGCGGAGGCTACCGTTCCGCGCTCGATGAAGTCTCCACTTTCTGCGGCTATCACCGGCAAGGGACGCTGTACGCCGTCGTAGATCGAAGACAGCAACCCTGGTCCTAGCTCCACCATGAGCGGCCCCTCGCTCGACTCCACGGGGTCGCCGACGGTAAGACCTGAGGTGTCCTCGTACACCTGAACGGTCGCCTGGTCTCCTTCGAGCCGGATGACCTCGCCCATGAGACCTTCTTCACCCACACGGACGATGTCATACATCTTTGCGCCCAGCATTCCGGACGCGACGACAACAGGCCCGGTGATCTTGGATATCGTTCCTGCAATCATCAGCCTCGCCTCAGTGTGATGTCGAACCCGATCGCCCTGCGGATCAGGCGGGCGAGGTACGCCCTGTGGTCCTCGCCGATCTCAAGCTTTTCCTTGATGGGAAGTGAGATGACGATTGGCCGGTAGATGCCATCTATCTTGCGCTGCGTGCGCTCGTCGATGGCGGCCATCATCTTCTCGTTGACCGCGATGATGCCGCTCGTCTCATCATCGAGTAGCGCGTTGAGCCTCTTGCGGGCGGCCTCATCCGAGTCGGCTACCGCGACGTCCACGCCTGCCAGCCGAAAGCCGTCAGCCGTGTCCGGATCGGTTAACACGACGAGCTTATACAAGAATGAGCTCCTTCCTCACCCGATCAACGGGCATGCCGACCGCTTTGCCCTTCACTATGATGCGAACATTGGTGACCTCGTTTTGCTTGGCCCACAGATACGCGATGGCGACACCTACCCCAAGCGGATCGCCCTTCGCGAGCGCGAGGGTCCGGCGGGTCAAGAGATCCTCAAGCGCCCGCTCGAAGACCGAGATCGAGTTCGTCTCGAGAAAGGACATCGCGACATCGTCGAGAGTCGTGCCAAGACGGGTGCCCCGCATCTTGTCGAGCACCTCGTCCACATCGGACATCCGCGCAAGCGTGACGTAGAGATCAGGGGTGATCGTTCGCCCACCCTCCAGGAAGAAGCGGGTCGCGTCGACGCTCTCCGTGTCCTCCTTCTGAAGCCGGAACACCATGACGAGATTGGAGATGTCGATTTGCATCTGGAGGATCGAACGCGCCATCGTGGCGTTGGCGTTCCTGCCGCGCAACCGGGCACTCGCCCAGGCAGAGTAGTAGCGATCGAGGGCAAGCTCGAGCTCGGCAAGCTCTCCGCTCTTGAGATAGACCGCGTGCCCCTCCCTGAGCGCGGAGGCTATCGGCAGTCCCCACGTGACAATCGTGTCGACGACCGCACGGACGTCAGGCACGGACGCGAGCGCTTGGAGATCGACCGGCCCAAGAGTACCCACCGGGAGCAACCCGTCGACCAGCTCTTCGTGTCTGAGCCCCATCTGTTTGGCCCGCAGGAGCGTCTTGACGTTGAACACGTCCCACCTGCCGAGAAGGGTCGTGACAAGATGCTCGGCTTCTTCGTTTAAGAAACCGAGAACCTTCTGGAACGTTCGCACCATGTTGTTCTTGAGGGCCGCATCGACAGTTGTCGCGTTGAGCCCCTGGATCAGCGCCTCTTCGAGATCGGGGCCATACTCGGTTTCCGCAAGATCTTGCACAAGACGCCTCAAATCGGTACCAGCGATCAACGTGTCCAGGAAGTCGCGGCGCAACAGCCGCGATCGCATCCCGCGGATGCGCGCGTTTGAGTATCCGTAGTCCCCTCCGCCGGGACGGTGCCGGGTTCGCGTCTCGAGCCTCACCGAACTCATGAGAAGAGGATCTCCGCGACTTGTGACTCGATGTCGGGGCGAGCCTTCTCGAGACGATCTTCGAACGTGTTACGTCGCACAATCCGGCCGTTGCCCGTAACGACAGCAACACCCCCACTCGTCGTAGCGGTGGCCTCAACGACCGTCGAGATTCCTAAGGTTTCGAGCACCGCGCGCGCAAGCTCCTCGTCCGCGGGATCAATCAGCACCGTGGGCACGCCCTCGACACCCTCAAGCGCTTCAGCGATAAGCGCTCTAAACACGTCGGGATACCCTTCCGAGCGCCGCGCCTCGGCGAGCGCGACACCGGCGCGCTCGAAGGCCTCGTCGATCGCGCGTTGCTTGACTGCGGCAACCCGCTTCTTCGCCTCGAGACGCGCGGCGTTGGTCTCGCGCGCCAACCGCCGTTTGAGTACGCTATCAGCCTCGTCGACGCACGCGGCACAAGCGCGAGACGCCCGGTCCTCGGCGTCTGCGGCGATCGCTTCCGCCTGCAAGCGAGCAGCCTCGAGGATGTCCTCGCACTCTTGTGACGCCTGCTCTTCGAGTGCGCGGAAGATATCTTCAAGCGCCATCCAGGTCGTCCCCCTTCACGCACATCGCCAAAGAATCACGCGGGAGTGACTGGCATGTTGACAATCAGCACCGCCGCTACGAAGCCGAGAAGGACGATGATCTCAGGGAGCGCCTGCAACACGACGACCCACACCGCGACCTCGGGCCGCTCGGCGAGGGTTCCAGCTCCAGCCGATCCGATCTTTGCCTGAGCGTATCCTGCCGCGAGAGCGGAAAGACCCATCGCAAGGCCCGCGCCGATCGCCTTGGCAACGTACGACTGGTACTCACCAACCGGTCCCTCCACCGCCAACGCTGTCGCAGGCGCAAGCACCGTCACCAGGAACGTTGCGCCAAACACCCACCTAACACGTCTCTTGTCGATCATGCTATCTCCTCACCTCCGGTCTTCGTAAACGGGCTGTACGGCTGCTTGCCGGTCTCGTAGAACTTGCCGAAGAACTCGAGCAAGTTGAGACGCAGCGCGTGGATCATCGGGCTGAACGACGCTATGACTATGTGCAGCGCGTGCAACACGATTCCCACGAAAGCACCGAGGAGGGGGTTGCCTATGATCGAGACGATCTGGTTGATGGCATCGGCAAAGATCGCGCCCGCCAGACCGACCGCCATGATTCGTATGTAACTCGCGACGTGCACGAACGACTCGATCGTCTCGATGGCGCCCATGATGCCACCGCCCCTGATCGCGTAGATGAACCCCGCTGCCGCCAACAGTGCGACTGCGGTCTGCGCCATGAGCTGACCCGTCTCACCTAAGGTGATTTGGGCGCCCTGTTGTGCGAGTCCGATCAGTACGAGGACTGAGATGAGAACCGTCAGAACACCCGCGCGCTCGTAGAGGTGCTTCTTGTGACGCGTCCTTATCGCGTTAACGACCCCTATCACGAGCCCGAACACCACATGGAGCACCCCGACGACAAGTGCGATGATCATAAACGGCATGATCAGGTCGACCCTGTGAAACGTCGGGATCACCCCGAACCATGTGCTTGAATGGGTCGCGTAATCGACCTGGATCCAGCCGAGCCGATACGGCACGTCACCGAACCCCTCTCCGTATGCGAGACCAAACGCGACCACCATCGTCGCCGCTGGACCAAGGATGGATGTCGCAACCTGAACGAGCTCGTTGCCCCTGAACTTTCTTCGCAACCACAGAATCACACCGAGCATGATCAGCCCGTACCCGAAGTCCCCGACGATCATCCCGTAGAAGACCGGAAAGAAGATGAACAGCATCCACGTCGGGTCGACGGTTCCGTAGCGGGGTACACCGCGCACCTTTATGAGCTGCTGGAACGGTGCGATCGCCTTGGGGTTCTTGACCGCTACGGGCGTCTCGGCGTACTCCTCCTCGGTTATCTCGGTCCGGTTGACGATGATCCTATCGCCCCACCGGGATGCGATGGCACGCTCTAGCTCCCCGAGATCGGCCACCGGGATCCAGCCGTCGATGACGAAGGCGTACTCAGTACGGCCAAACTTGGGAATCGCCTCAATCTCGCAGATCTTGTCGATCATCACGTCGCGGATGACGGTGAGACGCAGGAGCCACCGTTTGGACATCTCCTCGAGCTCGAGCGAGACCTTCTCAATCTGCGCCGGAAGATGCGCACGGCGCTCCTTGAGCGTGTCGTACGCGACATCGAACGGCATGTTCTCGAACGCGGATGGAAGACGTATCTGATTTACGTTCTCCATCGCGAGGAACTTGTGTACGGGATCGGAAAACGTCTTGTTGAAGACGACGATAGCCGCCGTCGTGTCCTCGTCGACATCGGTGGAGACAATCTCGCACTGTTTGCGCGTGATCTTGTCGAGCTCACCTTTGAGGAGTTCCAGAGCGGACTTGTACCGTCGCTCGACGAGGAGCGCGACCGATTCGTACGCGCCGGTCGTGACGATCTGCTTCGCCAGAGGCTGAATCTTTTGCAGGATCGGCTCGTACCTGTTGAGCAGCCCGAGCTCAGATTCGAAGTTTGTGCGGGTCGACGCCAGCTGCGCGGCGTTGCTTTCGACTTCGCTCACTACCGAGGAGACCTCGCTCGCAAGCCCGCTCGCCGTGAGAGCGAACATCCTATCGTACTCGGCTCGGCGGCGTGCCGGATCGATAACCACCCTGTCATGCTCAAGAGCTTTGACGATCGACCTGACCCTGAGGAGCAGGTCTTCCATCTGCTCACGGTCGATCTCCTGTTGTTCGTGCACCTCCATCTGGTTGAGCGGAACTTGGCCGGCCTTGATCTTCTTGGAAAGGTCCTCTATGTGCAGCTTGCCCTGTTCGTGCAGGAGGCTGAGGACGTCGAAGAATTCGGACTTGGGGCCAATGATCTCGACCTTCGCCATCGGGACGAGCACGACACGCACCTCCCCGTTCACATCCGCCGATGTGACATCACGCCTTTCCGCGCACCACAGCCCCCACTATGAAATCAACACCCGTGTCGAAACGTGATCTGACAGCCTCTTCGAGGGCGGCTACGTCGCCGTCCGCCTGCGCAAAAATCCGAAGCGTCTCGCGCTCGATCTCGCTTCGAACTTCCACCTCCCGCTCTGCGGAAAGCCGCGAGCCCTCCTCTTGGGCCTCCTGAAGGACCGCAACCGCGCTACGGCGCGCCTCGGCGACGATCTCCTCGGCGTGTTTCTTGGCGGCAAGCACCCGTCCCGAAATCTCCATCTCTTTTTCGCGGATCAGATGGAGCGGCGAGTTGGCGTCACTGGCAACTGTCTCCGTGTGGAACTGGATCTCCTCTAACACCTTCTCGTCCACGTCCACCTCCCGCGCTCACGCGGTGACCCGGCGCGCGCGTCGCCGGACCAACGCGGCACGTTTCTTATGTTGTATTTCTCCAAACGCGCCGCAAACTCCTGCCAAGAGCGGATAGACGGCGCCAAAGGGCCCGGCACGTATAGGAGGCGACCGAGAAAGCGCTACGTGGTGTATACGCGCGGCATGCGCATCCCCAACGCGCACGCCAGCTCGTAGTTGATGGTGCCGGCGAGGCCGGCGAGTTCGTCAAGGGTGATCGACGCGGCCCCCTGCGTACCGATGATGACCGCCTCGTCGCCTTCGCGCACATCCACCCCGCGCGCAATCTCCACCATGAGCTGATCCATGCAGATCCGGCCTATCTGGGGGCAACGCTCGCCTTTAACAAGTACGCTCATCGAGTTCGAGAGCACGCGGTGAACTCCGTCGGCATAGCCGAGGGGCAACGTCGCCACGGTAGTCGGAGCCGCCGCGCGCCACGTGAGGCCGTAGCTCACGCCCTCTCCCATCCCAATCCTTTTGACGAGGGTCACCCTCGCGCGCACCGACATCGCGGGCGTGAGATCAACAAGTTCGCGCGTCGCCGACGATGGGTGGAGGCCGTAGATCGATATCCCGCAGCGCACCATGTCGAAGTGGGAATCCGGACGCAGGATCGTGGCCGAGCTGTTCGCCGCGTGCACGATGCCAGGGTCGATACCCTCCTTGCGCATGCGGTCGAGCACCGCCGAGAACCGCGTCAGCTGGTTCTCGAAATCCCAGTCACCGGGAACATCGGCGGTGGCGAAGTGCGTGAAGACGCCCTCGAGTGTGAGAGCAGAAAACTCAGTGAGCGCCGCGGCAAACGCCGGCGCGTCACCGGCGGCAACACCGATCCGGTTCATCCCGGTGTCAATCTTGAGGTGGTAGCGTGCCCTAACGCCTCGCGACGCGGCCGCACGTCCGAGCGCGTCGGCGAATCCGCGTGTCGTCACGGTGGGCACGATATCGCTCTCAAGCAACAGGTCAACGCTACTTGCAGGCGGCTCTGAAAGAAGTTGCACGGGAGCGGTAACTCCTGCTTCACGCAGCTCGAGAGCTTCCTCCACGGTCGCCACTCCGAGACGGTCAGCCCCCGCCGCCAGCGCGGCTCGAGCCACGGGAAGCGCACCGTGTCCGTATCCATCAGCCTTCACGACCGCCATGAACAGCGTGCCCGGGCGCGTGAGCCCCTTAAGCGCGCGCACATTCTTCGCGATCGCAGTAAGATCGATGTCTACATGAGCCCAGCGCTCATACCCCACTGAAGGTCACTCCGCCTCGGCCACGAGCGAGCGAACGATGTCGGACTTGCTCACAACCCCGACCAGGCGGCCGCCATCGAGTACCGGCAGGCGGCTCACGTCGCGATCGACGAGGAGCGTGGCGGCGTCCTCGACTGTGGCGTCAGCCTGGACGGTGAGCGGATCGGGCGTCATCACGTCCCGCACGTTCGCGGCGACGGCCTTCTTGAGCTCGGATTCGAATCGCGCCTTAGCTCCCGGGTACAGGATGTAGCCGTCGAGAAGGTGGAGGTACGTTGGGAACTCCAGCTTCACGTCTTGCATGATGAGATCGCCCTCGGTCACGATGCCGATGATAACGTCGCCTTCCATGACCGGCAGCGCCCCGATGGCGTGCTCGACCATAAGGCGCGCCGCGTCAGTGACCGTCATCTCCGGCGTCACCGTGACCGGCTCGGCCGTCATGATCTCCCGTACCGTCTTCTCAGTCATCATCACTCCCTCCTAAACCAGGTTCTCGACCGGCCCGACACCGCACCTTGGTTCCAATCGCTCACGTGCGGCCCCGTCAAACATCACGCTTCTTCGTCAAGCTCGCGGATTGCTCTAGGAAGGTACGCCGGGATATCCTCGGCGACCACCGAAAGAGCGGTCAACTCCGCTGCGGCGAGATCACCCGCTCGCGCGTGGAGATACGCTGCGAGTGCCCCCGCTTCGAGTGGCTCAAGCCCCTGCGCAAGCAGTGATCCGGCAATCCCCGCGAGAACGTCGCCGGTACCGGCTGTCGCGAGTGCGGGACCTCCCGCAACCGTGATGACCTGACGTCCACAACCGCTCACCACAGTGCGGGCCCCTTTGAGCACGCACGTGAGCCGGGGTCCGCTCAGTACGCCTCCGTACATCAGTCTATCCGATTGCACGGTCTGGGGGGTCACCCCAAGCAGTCGCGCGAGCTCGCCGGGGTGCGGAGTGATAATGGTGGGCGCCTCGCGCACCGTTATCGCTCCCACCGTGTCGATGAGAGCGTTCAACCCGTCCGCGTCGATCACGAGCGGCACGTCGAGCGATTCCGTAAGCGCCCTGACGACGTGGACCGCGCCGTGAGCGACGGTCATGCCCGGGCCAAGCACCACAGCGTCAAACTCTCGAGCAACATCGAGAACGGCGTCGATCACCTTCGATGCGAGCGTGCGCGTCCGGCTCTCCGGAAGCCCCATCACCACGGCCGACGTGAGCATGGCTTGGAGGACGGGAACGATTGATTCTGGAGCGGCCACAGCCACATACCCGGCACCCATCCGCTGCGCGCCCATCGCCGTGAGAGCCGCCGCTCCGGGAAACGCGCCCGATCCGGCCACGATGAGCACCCGGCCGCGTGAGTTCTTGTGAGAATCGAAGGCTGGCCTTGGCAGCAACGCGCGGTAGTCGATCGGGTCCCAGAGCTCGAGGTCACCCGGTTGGCCGAGGTACTCCTGCGGGATTCCGATGTCAGCGACGACCACCTCTCCGGCGTACTCAGCACCGGGATAGACGAGCGTGCCGGTCTTAGGAGCCGAGAAGGCCACCGTCACATCAGCCCTGACGGCGCAACCAAGAACCGTTCCGGTTGATGCGTCCACCCCGGACGGCACGTCCGCGGCCACGACCACGGCGCCTGAAGCGCCGATCGCGTCAATCCATGCGACAAACGGTGGGCGGACCGGTCCCAGGAAACCGGTACCGAAGAGCGCGTCTATGACAAGTGCATGCCCGCGGAGCGCATCGGGCGCGGGCGACCCCTCCAAGATGACGACGCGAGTCACAACTCCCGCACCGGCAGCGGCGCGTGCGGCCTCGCCAGCAGGCCCCCTTATTGCCGCCGGATCGACTGGGGTGAACACGGTGACGTCACGCCCCGCCGAGGCAAGACGTCTTGCGGCGACCCAACCGTCTCCGCCGTTGTTACCCTTCCCAGCAACGACCGCAATCGGCCCATCGGGTGCCCGTCGAGCGACCTCACGAGCGAGCGCCGTGCCCGCCCGATCCATGAGGATCGCGACCTCAATTCCCAGCTCAGCCGCCGCACGTTCCTCGGCGACGCGCGCGGTCCCGGCGTTGAGTGCGTACAACACGCCTCGCTCCCGTCATCTTGGTGCGGTCTCACGGTGTGAAACGAGTATCCCCCTCCGCAGACTCGTCGAGCAGCGCTCGCGCCTCTTTAAATGAAGCAGCGAGGCGCATTTTGGGATCCACGGGCTTGTCGGCAGGGCGAGGTCTGCCCTCCACGGTGATCGCGACGGCCGAGGCTACCGCGGTCGAGTGCGTGAACGACAGTGAAAGGTGCATCTCGACGATCCCGCGTTCCTGTGCGACCTCAGCAGCGCGCCCCGAAAGCCTCGGCGCCGGCCTGCCGCGCTCATCGCGAACGACCTCGACGTCGGTGAAGCGCATCCCGGAAAAGCCGGTGCCGAGCGCCTTTAAGACCGCCTCCTTGGCGGCGAACCTCATCGCGTAGTGGATCTCGGGCCTGCGGCGCGAATCGCAGTACGCGCGCTCCTCGGCCGAGAAGATGCGCTCGCGCATTCGCGGCGTACGCTCAAGCGCCGAGCGCATGCGCTCGATCTCGACGATGTCGACCCCGAGTCCGGTGACCGCCATGCGCTACTCCACGGTGACCGATTTGGCGAGGTTGCGCGGCTGATCCACGTTGCATCCGCGTAACTTCGCTATGCGGTACGAGAGCACTTGAAGCGGGATCGACGCGGGAATCGCCGAGAGCGCTTCGGGCGTTGCCGGAACGTACAAGACGTGCTCGGCGTGCTGGCGGATGGAGTCATCACCGTACGTCGCCACCGCGATCACCTCGGCCCCTCGAGCTCTGACCTCCTGGATGTTGCTCACGACCTTTTCGTACGTGTGTCCCTGTGTCGCGACAACCACCACCGGCACGTCCTCACTGATTAGGGCGATCGGCCCATGCTTCATCTCGCCCGCAGGGTACGCCTCGGCGTGGATGTAGCTGATCTCCTTGAGCTTGAGCGCGCCCTCCATCGCAACCGGGACGCCAATCCCCCTGCCGAGAAAAAGCGTCGAGTAGACGTCAGTGTACGCCGTCGCGCACTCCTCGACCGAGTCGAGGTCTTGCAGGATCGCCTCTACGATGTCCGGGATCCGGGTGAGCTCGGTCCACAGGTTCTCGACGCGCTCGTCGGGAAGCGATCCCTTCGCCTGCGCCAGCTTGAGGGCGAGCACCGTAAGCGCCGCGATCTGCGCGGTGAACGTCTTGGTGGCGGCAACCCCTATCTCAGGACCCGCGTGCGTGTAGAGGACACCGTCGGCCTCACGAGTCACACGCGAACCCACGACGTTGGTAATGGCGATCACCTTTGCGCCGCGCTCGCGCGCCTCGCGAACGCCGGCGAGCGTGTCGGCCGTCTCGCCCGACTGGGTAATGGCGACGACGAGCGTCTCATCACCAACGATTGGATCCGAGTAGCGAAACTCGCTGGAGACCTGAACCTCAACGGTAATGCGCGCCCACTGCTCGATCAGCGTCTTTGCGACGATGCCCGCGTGAAACGACGTGCCGCATGCGAGGATGACGACGCGATCTATCATCGCGACCTCCTCGGGCGTCATTGCGAGCTCTGAAAGTTGTATCCGGCCGTCGGCCCCCATGCGCCCTCGAAGCGTCTCGCGAATCGCTGTCGGCTGCTCGTAGATCTCTTTGAGCATGAAGTCGTCGTAGCCTCCCTTCTCGGCGGCCTCCAGATCCCACTCGACGTACAGCATCTCCGGTTCGACCCGCTCACCGTCCGGGCTGGTGACCTCGACTCGATCACTTGTGACCTTCGCCACCTGACCATCCGCGAGCGCGAGCACCTCTCGCGTGTACTCAAGGACCGCCGGAATGTCGCTCGCGACGATGTTCTCGCCCGTGCCGATTCCGATGATGAGGGGCGAGTCTTTACGCGCAGCGACGATGGTGCCGGGGTGATCAAGGTGCACGACGCCGAGTGCGTACGCGCCGGTCAGCCGCTTGATCGCCTTGCGGACCGCCTCGACGAGATCGCCCTCGAAGTACGCCTCCACCAGGTGCGCAACCACCTCGGTGTCGGTCTCGCTTCTGAGAATGTGACCCGCTCGCGCGAGCTCCTCACGCAGCTCGAGATAGTTTTCGATAATGCCGTTGTGCACGACTGCGATCCGTCCGGTGCAGTCGATGTGAGGGTGCGCGTTTTGCTCACTCGGTCGTCCGTGCGTCGCCCAGCGGGTGTGACCGATCCCGACCGAGCCAGGAACCGGAGCCGCCGCGACGGCGTCAGTCAGATTGACGAGCTTACCAACGCGGCGCATGACGCCAAGCCCGCCATCGTTCACGACCGCTATGCCGGCCGAGTCGTACCCGCGATACTCAAGACGAGCAAGCCCCCCGAGCAGCACGTCGGTCGCTTGCCGTGGACCGGTGTATCCGACGATTCCACACATGGGTCAGATGACCTTTCTCATCCGCCGCGCGCGACGAGCGCACGACTGCTAGGTGTACGGTAGAGACCGCGGCTCGGATGTCTGCCGGGTCGTGGGCGCCACGGCCCCATGAACTCATGTCGATACCGGACCGCCACCGTGTTGTCCCCGCGATCGCCCGCGGGATTTGCCGGTGACGTCACGACTCCGGTCGAGCCGGAGAGCCATCCGCCGAATACTTCGATAGACTCTCACCTCGTCGGCTGACCACCGCTCTCGCGGTGCTTGTACCGTCAGCCCTGGCGCTTTCTCACGCTCACTTCGTTCCCGGCCCACCTCCATTCCGCAAACACGACCCGCCGAGTGTTCCGGCGAGATTATATCAGCCCCACTCCCTCAGCCGAGCTCCGCGCGAACCACATCCACGAGCTCATCGACGATCTTGGAGGCGATCTTAGCGTCAGCGGCCTCGGCCATGACGCGCACGAGCGGCTCTGTCCCGCTCGCTCGAACGAGCACACGGCCCTCCTCGCCGAGCCGGTCCTCGGCGGCGTGTATCGCCGCGCTGATAGCGGCGCTTGCGCCGAGACGGCCCTTATCGGCCACCGGAACGTTGATCAACACCTGCGGGTACCGGGTCATCACCTTCGTAAGTTCCGAGAGACGTCTGCCGGTCTGACGGATGACCTCGGCGAGCTTGAGCGCCGTAACAAGACCGTCACCCGTGGTCGAGTGCTCCATGAAGATGACGTGCCCCGACTGCTCTCCGCCAAGAAGCGCCCCGGACGCCCGCATTTGCTCGAGCACGTAACGATCACCAACCTTGGTCTTGACGAGCGTTATCCCACGTTCACGCATAGCGACCTCGAAGCCGAGATTACACATGACGGTGCTCACCACTGTGTTGCCAGCGAGCGCCCCACGCTCCTTCAGATACGCGGCGCACACCGCCATGATCGCATCACCATCTACCTCGGCCCCGGTCTCGTCAACCGCGATGACTCGATCGGCATCACCATCGTGCGCGATGCCAAAGTCGACCGTGTGCGAGCGCACAAGCTCCGTGAGGGGCGCCAGATCGGTCGATCCGCACGAGTCGTTGATGTCCATCCCATCCCACGCACAGTTGAGCGCGACAACGGTCGCCCCGAGCTCGCGCAAGGTCCGCGGGGTCGCGACCGAAGCCGCTCCGTGACCGCAGTCGACCGCTATCGTCATTCCGGTGAGATCGCCATCGATGCACGAGATCGCATGCGCGACGTAGAGGTCAACGGCGTCGGCGAGCTCACGCACCCGGCCCACCCCCGCGCCAACGGGCCTCTCCCAGTCGCGCTCCGAGATCATGAACTTCTCGATCTGGTCTTCGAGCTCATCGGGGAGCTTGAACCCTTCCCGGCTGAACAGCTTGATGCCGTTGTAGGTCGCGGGATTGTGCGACGCCGAGATCACCACCCCGCCATCGGCTCCGAGCGTGCGCGTAAGGTGTGCGACCGCGGGTGTTGGCACGATGCCAGCGATGAGCGCATCGGCACCGCCAGAACAGATGCCCGCTACGAGCGCCGCTTCGAGCATCTCGCCAGAACGCCGCGTATCTCGTCCCACCACAATGCGGCCAGCCCCCTTGTCACCAAGGAAGTGACCCGCCGCTTCCCCAAGCCTGAAAGCGATCTCCGGAGTGAGGTCCGCGTTAGCGATTCCGCGCACACCATCGGTGCCAAACAGACGCGCCATGGTGAATTCCTCCCGTTCTACGCGCGGAACCCGCCACGATGGACGGGTCCCGGCAGTCGAATCTCGTGATAGAAAGCCTAGCGCTTCGAGAACTGCGGGCGCTTGCGGGCCTTCTTGAGGCCGTACTTCTTGCGCTCGACCATCCGCGGGTCGCGGCGCAGCAATCCGGCACGCTTGAGGTCACCACGGTACTCATCGCCGGCCTCGAGGAGCGCGCGGGCAATACCGTGGCGCAACGCCCCAGCCTGGCCCGAAACTCCGCCACCGTGAATCTTGGCGATCACGTCGAATCTGCCCGCCGTCTCAGTAGCTTTGAACGGCTGCTCGATGTAGGTGACATACGCGTCGCGGCCGAAGTAGTCAGCGGCAGGACGGCCGTTGACGGTGTAGACGCCCGTACCGGGAACGATACGTACCCGCGCCACCGAGGTCTTGCGTCGGCCGGTACCTAGGTAGACTGCCTTGTTCTCAGCCATGCTCTAACCCTCCAGAGTGATCTCACGAGGCTGCTGAGCCTCGTGGGGATGATCGGGGCCACCGTACACCTTCAGCTTCTTGAGCATGGCGCGACCGAGCGTGTTCTTGGGCAGCATACCCTTGACAGCGAGCTGGACGACGCGCTCGGGGTGCCGCTCGAGCATCCTCGAAATCGGAACCTCCTTGAGGCCACCGGGGAAACCGCTGTAGCGGAACTTGGACTTCTCAGCGAGCTTGTTGCCTGTCAAGCGAATCTTCGAGGCGTTCACCACGACCACAAAGTCACCTGTGTCCACGTGCGGAGTGTACCGTGGCTTGTTCTTGCCTTTGAGAATCTGGGCCACCTGGCTTGCAAGCCTCCCCAGGACGATATCGGTGGCGTCGACAACGAGCCACTCGCGCTCGACCTCGCCGGGTTTGGCATGATAGGTCTTCAATGGTCCTCCAAACGGATACGATCATGTGTGTTCGCGTCACGGTTTCACGGGGCCTTGAAACGAACCCTTACACTTTAGCCACCGCCATCCGGCGTGTCAATTTCACACGCACCCGGGCGTATCCATGGGTCCTCGGCGTACTCCACGCGCCAGAGCACAAGTCCGTGCGGCGGAGCGGTGGGTCCGGCCGCCGACCGGTCCCGTGACTCGAGCGCGTCGGCGATCCACCCCGCCGGATGTCTCCCGCTCCCCACCTCGACGAGGGAACCGACTATTACGCGTACCATCGAATGCAGGAAGGCATTGCCTACAACACGCACCACGATAGCACGCTCGCCGAGCTGAACGTCAGGGTAGACTTCAAGCTTCTCTATCCGGCGTCTCGTGACACGCCCCTTGGCGCTCTCGGCCACACAGAACGAACGGAAATCATGCTCGCCTATAAGGAGCGCGCCCGCGTCACGCATCGCGCCAACGTCGAGTGCGCGCTTCACCCACCACGCTGTGGATCTCAAGAAGAGCGGCGGCACCGGTCCGGGCACGAGGGTATAGCGGTACTCTCGGCGTATCGCTGAGTGCCGTGCCGAGAATCCAGCTACCGCGCGCGTGACACCGGTGACGGCCACGCCCTCTCCCACAAGCGCATTAAGAGAGCGCACAAGCACGTGGGGGTCCGGATTCTCACCGTATAGCGGGGCCGAGACGACCTGGCCGAGCGCGTGGACCCCCGCGTCGGTGCGCCCGGCGCCCGTCGTCTCCACAGCACGCCCAAACACGGTGGTGAGCGCAGACTCGACTCGTCCCTGAACCGTGTCGAGCCCAGGTTGCCGAGCGAATCCCGCGAAGCGCGCGCCATCGTAGGCGAGCGTGAGCACGAGGGTGCTCGTGGCATCGATAGATTCCTGTGTCCCCGGCACCATTAGAGCGTCACTCCAAGCATCACCATGAGCGCGACGCTTGCGGCGAGCACCGTCCAGTCGCTGGCGCCCATCCGCCTCTCCGTAAGCCGCGTGCGCCCGGTGCCCCCACGATAGCACCGGGACTCCATCGCCGTCGCCAACTCGTCGGCCCGGCGGAACAGGCCGACGAAGAGCGGAACGAGTACAGGCACGTACGCCTTCGCTCGCGATATCGGTCCTCCCCGATCGAACCGCGCACCGCGGGCCATCTGCGCGACCACGACCTTCTCGGCCTCCTCTGCTGTCGTCGGGATGAACCTTAGCGCGACCGTCAGCATCATCGCGATGTCTCCGGCGGGCAACCCGACACGCTCGAGCGGTCGCATCAACCGTTCAAGCCCCTCAGTGAGGCGCACCGGCGAGGTGGTGAGCGCGACGAGCGACGTGCCCACCACAAGCAACACGATGCGCGTCGCAAAAAACATCCCGGTGAGCAAGCCGTCAGCGTCAACAGAAAGCGGGCCAACGCGCACGAGAGCCACCGTCGCGGAGTCCCAGCGCAACGCATGGGCGAGCAGGGTGAAGAAAAGAATGAAGGAGACGACGCGAACACCGCGCAAGACGAGCCTCGGCGGTACACCTGAGAGTACGACGGCTGCGACCGTGATGACCGCCGAGACGCCGAGACCGGCGAACCCTTCGACCGCGAACAGCATTGCGGTAAACGCGGCAGCGACCCCCATCTTGGCGCGCGCCTCGAGCCGGTGGATCCCAGAGTTGCCGGGCACGTACTGACCGAACGGTACAGGGGGCTTCATCGCTTCCGCTCCCGCTTCCCCTTCCGCTCCCGCGCTCCGGCCACAAGCGCCGCAGCCGCGTGAGGATCGAGCGAAAAGCACGTCATCGGCACTCCGGCCTCACGAGCCATCACCTGCGCCCGGAGCACCTCGGGAACCCGAAGGCCGGCGGCTTGGAAACGCGCGGGTTCGTCGATGAGCGCCCCCGCCCCTCCCGAGTACGCCAGAACCCCTTCCGATAGCACGATCACTCTATCGGCGACACCGAGAAACTCCTCGACGTCGTGGGTGACGATGGCAACGCCCGCACGCTCACGCAACTCCTCCACGATCACGCGCACGGCGCGGCGCCCGCTCACATCAAGTCCGGTGGTGGGCTCGTCGAACAACACGATCTCCGGACGCATCGCGAGCACCCCCGCGATTGCGACGCGGTGCGCTTCGCCGCCTGAGAGCGCGAACGGGGACCGCGGGCCGAAAGTGCGCCAATCGAGGCCTACGCGCTCGAGCGCCTCCCGTGCCGCTTCGAGCGCGGCATCATGGCCGCGTCCGAGATTTCGCGGACCGAACGCGACGTCTTCTTCAACCGTCTCGGCGAATAGTTGCGTCTGAGGCGACTGGAACACGAGTCCCACGCGCCCGATGATCTCTGGCGGACGGCTGACCGGCGAACCATTCAGCATAACGGTGCCCTCGGCAGGCGAGAGCAGTCCTGCGGCGATCCTCAGTAGCGTCGACTTGCCCGACCCGGTCGCGCCGAGCACAAGCACGAGCTCGCCCCGGTCCACCTCGAGACCCACCCCAGAAAGCGCGCGCACAGCGAACGAGGTCCCTTGTGCGTATGTGTATCCGATGTCACGGAGCGCGAGTCTCACAGCGCGGCCACCACGCTCTCGGCATCCATCGCCTCAAGGGGAACGGGCACGCCGAGGGACCTCAGTTCAGCGGCGAAACGACCTATCGGGGGCAGAGACAGACCGAGGGACGTAAGCGCTGCCTCATCGCCCAAGATCCCGCGTGGATGACCGGAAAAAGCGATCCGCCCGGCAGTGAGAACGATCACGCGATCAGCTACCGACGCGTCGGCGAGATGATGGGTAACGTGCAATACGCCCCGGCCCGCATCGATCTGTCGACTCACCGCCTCTAACACATCCAACCGCCCCTGCGGATCGAGCATGGAGGTCGGCTCATCCAACACAAGGTAGGCCGGTAAGAGCGCGAGGGCTCCGGCGATCGCGAGTCGTTGGCGTTGACCGCCCGAGAGTTGATGCGGCTCGCGTGCCTCAAGACCCGCAAGTCCGACGGCCGCAAGCGCCTCATCCACACGCGTCCTCAACTCAGGGGCGGGAACGCCGAGGTTCTCGGGGCCAAAGGCGACATCTTCCTCAACCGTGGTGGCCACAATCTGATTGTCGGGATCCTGAAAGACCATGCCCACACTCGAGCGGACATCCCATGCGCGGGCCAGATCACCAGTGTCGATTCCATCGACCGTGACGCGGCCAGCAGACGGCGTCAGCAAGCCGTTAGCCAATCTTGCGAGGGTCGACTTCCCCGATCCGTTCGCCCCGAGCACCGCGACATGCTCACCAGGCCGCACGCTGAACGTGACGCCATCTAGCGCAACAGCGTTCTCGTCCGCGCCAGGATAGACGTAGCTTACGTGGTCGAACACGATCATCGCCCGCAGCACCCCTTGCCGTGCCGAGACGTACAGGGAGGGCCATGCACCTCGCGGTGAGACCCTCCCTGTACGTCGCCGTGGCGCCGATAGCGCCATCCGAGACCGATAGTGGCTACTCGACGAGTTCGAGAATCACCATCGGCGCGGCGTCTCCCTTCCTCGGGCCGAGCTTCAGGATACGCGTGTACCCGCCGTCGCGGCCTTCGAAACGCGGAGCGATATCCGCGAACACCTTGTGTACGACTTCCTTGTCGCCCAGCGCTGCGAGAGCGAGCCGCCGTGAGTGGAGGTCGCCACGCTTTCCCCATGTGATGACCTTGTCCACCAGCGTACGGACTTCTTTCGCACGGGTCTCGGTGGTCTTGATCCGCTCGCTCTTGAACACGGCGATCGCAAGACTGCGGAGCATCGCCTTTGTGTGACTCGCGTCCGTTCCGAGCTTACGGCCCTTCTTGAGATGTCTCATCTTCAGCTGTCTCCCACTTATGCCTTCAGTCCCAAGCCCATGTGCTGGAGTTTGTCTTTGACTTCCTCGATGGACTTCGCGCCAAAGTTACGGATGTTGAGCAGGTCGCCCTCGGAGCACTCCGCAAGCTGACCGATCGTGTTGATGCCCTGCCGCTTGAGGCAGTTGTACGAGCGAACCGAAAGATCGAGCTCCTCAATCGGCGTATCGAGCTGAGTGTCACCGTCCGCGTCGCTGTCCTCGAATATCGTTCCATCAGGGAGCGAGCCCGTGGCCTGCGCGGCGAACAGCAGCATGTGCTCTTCGATGATGCGGCCCGCGCGAGCAACCGCATCGCCGGGCGTGATCGCGGCGTTGGTCTCGACCTCGAGGATCAGCTTGTCGTAGTCGGTACGCTGGCCGACACGCGTGTTTTCGACCACGTAGGTGCACCGCGACACTGGGCTGAACAGCGAGTCAATCGTGATGACACCGATCGGGTCCTCGACACGCTTGTTGCGGTCCGCCGAGACATAACCCCGTCCCACGCCGACACGCACGCCCATCTCAAGCTTGCCCTTGCCGTTGAGCGTCGCAATAACGTGTTCGGGGTTGACCAGCTCGAACTCGGCTGGAACCCTGAGGTCCGCTCCCGTTACGACTCCGGGTCCGGTCGCACTGAGAGTCGCTACCGCGTCACCGGCGCCAATGCCGGTCTCGCGAAACACGAGCCCTTTGATGTTGAGGACGATGTCCGTTACATCCTCGCGCACCCCCTCGACGGTGGCGAACTCGTGCTGCACGCCCTCGATACGGATCGATGTCGCGGCGGCGCCCTCAAGCGAGGAGAGCAGCACGCGACGCATGCAGTTGCCGAGCGTGTATCCAAAGCCCCGCTCGAGCGGCTCAACGACGTAGCGGGCCACCCGCTCGTCGACGGGCACTACGTTCACGCGCGGTCTCATGAACTCTGTCATCCAAGAGCCTCCTTGGCCTTCATACGTGCTGTGTCGTTACTTCGAGTACAGCTCGACTATGAGCTGCTCACGGACGGGCGCGTCGATCTGATCACGATCAGGCAGCGACAGTACCTTGCCGGAAAGCTTCTCTATGTCGACCTCCAGCCACCCGGGGACCTCGATCTTCTCGGAAGAGATGAGCGCGGTCTTGATGACGAGGAGATCTTTTGCCTTCGGGCCAACGGCAACGGTGTCACCCGGGCGGACACGGTACGACGGGATGTCGACGCGCCTTCCGTTCACCGTGATGTGACCGTGACGCACCACCTGCCTGGCCTCATCGCGTGACTTCGCAAACCCGAGACGGTACACCACATTGTCAAGACGGCTCTCAAGGAGGCGGAGCAGGTTCTCGCCCGTGATCCCTGTCTGACGGTTGGCGATCTCGTAGTAGGTGCGAAACTGCCTTTCCAGCACTCCGTAGATCCTTTTGGCCTTCTGCTTCTCACGAAGCTGAACGCGGTACTCACTATCGCGAGGGCGGCGCTTGCCTGCCATTCCCGGCGGGAAGGGCCGTCGTTCGACGCCACACTTATCCGCGTAGCAGCGGTCGCCCTTCAGAAAGAGCTTGATTCCTTCGCGGCGGCACAATCTGCAGTCCGCCCCGGTGTAACGTGCCATATCGGTGGTCCTCCCGAGTGCTAGACGCGGCGGCGCTTACGCGGCCGGCAGCCATTGTGGGGTACGGGCGTACGATCCTGGATGCTCGCGATCTCGAGCCCCGCCGCCTGGAGCGTGCGGATAGCGGTCTCGCGGCCTGAGCCAGGACCCTTGACAAACACGGATACCTTGCGAACACCGTGCTCCTGTGCGACCTTGGCGCACGCCTCGGCCGCGAGCTGAGCGGCGAAGGGCGTTGACTTGCGTGAGCCCTTGAAGCCGGCGGTGCCGGCGGACTGCCACGCGATCACGTTCCCGTTGGGGTCGGTGATTGAGATGATGGTGTTGTTAAACGTACTCCTGATGTGCGCCTGACCAACGGCGATGTTCTTCCGCTCGCTCCTGCGCACACGTTTTTGAGCAGTCTTCTTCTTGGCAGCCATACCCTACTTGCCCTTCTTCTTCGCGCCGATCTGGCGGCGCGGTCCCTTGCGGGTCCGCGCGTTCGTGTGCGTGCGCTGCCCACGGACAGGCAGACCGCGACGATGGCGAAGGCCGCGATAACAGCCAATCTCCATCAGGCGCTTGATGTTCTGACCGACCTCGCGGCGCAGGTCGCCTTCGACTTCAAGTTCGCGGTCGATGAACTCCCGCAACCGGACGACCTCTTCTTCCGTGAGGTTCCGGACGCGCGTGGACGGGTCTATCCCAGTTTCGCGCAGAATCGTCTGACTCGTGGTCAGACCGATCCCATAGATGTAGGTCAAACCAATCTCTACTCGCTTCTCGCGCGGTAGGTCAACACCTGCGATTCGGGCCACTCCCGGATCCCTCCTAACCCTGCCGCTGCTTGTGACGCGGGTTCTCGCAGATGACGAGAACCCGTCCATGGCGGCGAATGATCTTGCACTTATCACACATCGTCTTGACCGAAGGTCGCACTTTCATGACGCCCTACCCTTTCGGCATCGTTCGATCTATCTACACACCCAGCCGCAGGTGCGAGGTTTCTCCTGTCATATCCACGCATCCGGGCGTATCCACAGCCCGCCTTCAGGACTCCCGCTACTTGTACCGGTACGTTATACGGCCCCGGGACAGATCGTACGGCGAGAGTTCCACGACCACCTTGTCGCCCGGCAGTATCCGGATGTAGTGCATCCTCATCTTGCCCGAGATGTGCGCAAGAACCTTGTGGCCGTTATCCAGCTCCACCCTGAACATAGCGTTCGGCAGCGGTTCTAGGACCGTGCCTTCCATCTCTATCGAGTCTTCACGCTTGGTCACGTGGCGCTGTATCCTCCCTAGGCTCTCCGAGCGGCAAATGGTTAGTATACTTATTCCTGTCGGTTGAGTCTATCGAATCCGCAATACTCATGCAGCGGTGAGCACAATTGGCCCCTTCGCGGTCACCGCAACCGTGTGCTCGAAGTGCGCAGACAGCGATCCGTCTTCCGTGACGACACTCCAACCGTCGTCGAGCGCCCGCACCCCAGCGCCACCGGCATTCACCATCGGCTCGATCGCAAACACCATCCCTTCAGCCAGGACCGGACCTGTCCCAGCGCGCCCGTGATTGGGAATCTGGGGCTCCTCGTGCATCGATTGGCCTATGCCGTGACCCACGTACTCACGTACCACAGAGAAGCCAGCCGCTTCGGCGACGGCTTGAACCGCCGCTGAGATGTCGTAGAGCCGCATCCCGGGATGGCATCGCTCGATTCCCGCCTCAAGCGCCAGACGGGTGGCCTCTACAAGTGCGAAGGCCTCGGGTTCCACGCGTCCCACAGTGAACGTCGCCGCACAATCGCCGTAGTACCCGTCGAGAATCGCGCCTACATCCACAGACAGGATGTCCCCCTCGACCAGTACTCCCGCCCCTGGTATCCCGTGAACGACCGTGTTGTTAGGCGACGCGCATATGGTGGCGGGAAAGCCATGGTACCCCTTGAACGCGGGAACGGCGCCGCTCGACCGGATCACCTCTTCCGCGATACGGTCGAGATGCCCGGTAGCAATCCCGGGGCATACCGCTTCACCGACAGCTTCCAGCGCGGCCGCTGCGATCCTGCCCGCCTCGCGCATAGTCTCAATCTCTGATGCCGACTTGCAGATGATCACGGGGCCGTGTTACTTCTCGACGGCCCGGCGAACGTCAGCAAAGACTTCATCGGCAGGACGATCGCCGTCGATCTGCCTGAGCAGACCCTTCGCACGGTAGTAGTCGACGAGCGGCGCCGTCGACCTGTCATAGACCGCTAGCCGGTTTGTCACGGTCTCGACGGTGTCATCGTCACGCTGGTAGAGCTCGCCTCCACACGCGTCACACTTCGCGGGATCGGATGGCGGATCGGTGACAAGACTGTATATCTTCCCGCACTTCCTGCACGTGCGCCGTGAGGTGAGTCTCCTAACGATCACATCACGAGCGACGTCAATACTGATGACCGCGTCGATACCGCGACCGAGTTCGGCGAGAGCCCGGTCGAGCGCCTCGGCCTGAGCGTCGGTGCGAGGAAACCCGTCAAGGATGAACCCCCTGAGTGCGTCGGGCTCAGCAAGCCGATGCTTAACCAGTCCGATAACGACGAAATCGGGCACGAGCTCACCGGAGTCCATATAGGTCTTCGCCTGTATCCCCAGCGGGGTACCCGCCGCCACGGCTTTGCGAAGGATATCACCGGTAGAGATATGGGGAACGCCCCACGTCTCGATCATCCTCTCGGCCTGGGTGCCTTTACCGGCGCCAGGCGCCCCAAGGAGGACAACATTCATCTTCTTACCCCTTCCGTGCTCATTGCGGCATTCCGTTGTCTACTTGAAGAACCCGTCGTAGTGGCGCATCTTCAGCTGGCTCTCGAGTTGCGTCATGAACTCAAGTGAGACACCTACCATGATCAGGATTGACGCCCCTCCAAACTGCTGGAGTACGGTCACGCCGGTTCCCTGGAAGAGCGCTGTCGGTCCGATCGCGATAATCGCAAGGAAGATAGCGCCCGGCAGTGTGATCCGGTTCATGGTCTTCTCGAGATACGAGATCGTCGCCTTCCCTGGACGCACGCCGGGGATGAACCCGCCGTTCTTGCGCAGGTTATCTCCGAGGTCAATCGGATTGAACACCAGGGCGGTGTAGAAGTACGTGAAAAAGACGATGAGTCCAGCGAACATAGCGAGATAGAGCCAGCCTTCGGCAAGCGCGTTGCCGACGGTTTCGAGCCACGGCACGCCTGTCAGCGCGGCGATCTGGGCCGGAAAGAACAGCACCGCCGAGGCGAATATGATCGGGATCACGTTCGCACCGTTGATCTTAAGCGGAATATACGTGCCTGAACCTCCGTACACCTTTCTGCCCACCACTCGCTTCGCATACTGCACGGGTATGCGGCGCTGGCCACGGTCGATCGTCACAACCGCGGCGACCACGAAGACGAAGATGAACAGAAGTGCGACGGCAAGTACCAGATCGAGACTTACGGCCTGAACGATCGCGGCAGGGAATCCCGCGACAATGCTGGCAAAGATCATCAGGGACATTCCGTTACCGATGCCTCGCTGCGTGACGAGCTCACCCATCCACATGACGAGCGCAGTGCCAGCGACCAGCGTGACCACGATGACGAAGCGGGTCACAAGGTCGAGTGTGACACCCACCGGCGCAAGATCCCGCTGGAAGAGCCCGATCATCGCGATAGCCTGTACGGTGGCGATAACCAGCGTCATATAGCGTGTGGTCTGCGTGATCTTCCTCTGACCCGCCTCGCCCTCCTTGGCCCATCGCTCTACCTTGGGGATGACTCCCTGAAGGAGCTGCATGATGATCGACGAGGTGATGTACGGCATGATTCCGAGCGCGAAGATCGCGAAGTTCGCGAGTGCGCCGCCAGAGAAGAGATTGAGCAGACCGAGCGCGGCCTGCCCTTCGATGAGGTTTCGGAGCCGTTCGAGATCAACACCGGGCACCGGGATGTGCGCGCCGACCCTGTACAGTGCGACGAGGCCGAAGGTGAACAGCAAGCGCCTGCGAAGTTCAGGAACCCGGAATGCGTTAGCGATGGCGGTGATCACGGGGTATCGACCGTCCCCCCGGCGGCCTCGATCTTGGCCCGCGCCGGACCTGAGACCCTGTCGACTCTCACGGTCAAGGCCTTTGTAATCTCGCCATCACCAAGGACTTTAACCAGAACCGACTTGGACTTGATGATGCCGGTTTCGAACAGGGCGTCTATGTCCACGGTCGAACCAGGCTCGAAACGCTCTTCAAGGCGCGAAACGTTTACCACCGCGTACTCGGTTCGGAAGGGATTCTTGAACCCGGGAAGCTTAGGTAGCCGCATGTGGAGCGGGTTCTGGCCACCCTCGAATCCAGGGCCTTTGCCGCCCCCAGCACGTGAGAGTTGGCCCTTGTTACCCCGTCCTGAGCGACCGCCATGACCGGAACCGTGGCCCCGTCCCACACGCTTTGGCTTCTTCCGTGATCCCGGTGCCGGGAAAAGGTCGTGAATCTGCATCGTACGAATCTCCTCACTCGCTCCCGCCAGACACTGCCTGCGCGGGGCCGACCGCTCGCCGTCGGCTGACTACCGTGTCGTGCCCGCGCCTGCGGGCGTCGTTTTGACTCTCGGAACCAGTCCTAGGTATCTCCTAGATGTCTTCAACTTCCACCAGATGCTTGACCTTGAAAACCATACCGCGGATGACGGCGGTGTCATCGTGGTCAACCGTGTGGTTGATGCGCTTGAGTCCAAGCGCGCGCACGGTCGCCTTCTGGTCCGCCGGCGATCCGATGACGCTCTTGAACTGACGAACGCGAATCCTCTTGGTCTGGGCGCTCACGGGGCCTACTCCTCCCATCCGTACACCTGGCCCACGCTCTTACCGCGACGGCGCGCGATCTCCTGTGGGCTGGAAAGCGACTTCAATCCCTCGGCAGCAGCCTTGACCATGTTAAGAGCGTTGTCCGTGCCCAAGGACTTCGACAAGATGTCCTGCACGCCAGCCAGCTCCAGCAAGGCGCGCACGGGGCCACCCGCTATGATCCCGGTACCGGGCGACGCCGGCTTCAGGAGCACCCGCCCTGCGCCAAACTGGCCAATGACTTCATGGGGGATAGTGTTTTTCTGTAGCGGGATTTTGAACATGTTCTTCTTAGCGTCTTCGATGCCCTTCTTGATGGCGATGGGCACCTCGGCTGACTTGCCCATGCCCACGCCCACGCTTCCGGCGCCATCACCCACGACGACGAGCGCCGTCAACGCGAAGCGACGACCGCCCTTGACCACCTTGGCCACGCGGTTGATATAGACGACCTTCTCCTGGAGCTCTGAGACCGGGGCCTCTCTGCGAGCCATACCGTCTCCTCCCTTAGAACTTCAGTCCGGCGCTTCGGGCACCGTCGGCCAGGGCTTTGACACGTCCGTGATAGAGGCGGCCCCCGCGGTCAAATACCGCCTGGTTCACGCCAGCCTCAAGCGCCCTGCGCCCTAGTACCTCACCGACCGCTTTTGCGGCATCGATGTTGGAACCAGACGCGAGGGAAGGGCGCATCTCGGGATCGACGCTCGACGCGGAAGCAATCGTGTGCCCGCTGACGTCATCGATCAGCTGCGCGTAGACATGCGCGTTAGTTCGCGTCACCCGCAGACGCGGCTGCGCGGCCGTCCCGCTCACTTTGCCCCTGACTCGTCGCTGCCGACGGGCCAAACCAGCCGTCTTTGCTTTCAGTCGTTCCATGCCTTCACCGCACTCCTCTTCAACTCCGGCTCGATCGCCGGATCACCTGCTACTACTTGGCGGTCTTCCCGACCTTGCGGCGAACATGCTCGCCTTCGTAACGCACGCCCTTGCCCTTGTAGGGCTCAGGCGGACGGAAATCGCGGATTTCGCTCGCGACCTGCCCTACCCGCTGCTTGTCGATGCCGCGCACAATGACTCGCGTAGGAACTGGAACCTCGAAGGTGATGTTGGGCTCGGCCTTGACCACCACCGGGTGGCTAAAACCAAGCGCAAGTTCAAGGTTGGTGTCCTTTAGCTGCGCACGATAGCCGACACCGACGATCTCAAGGGTCTTGGAGAATCCCTCGGACACGCCGCTGACCATGTTCGCCAGCAGGCTGCGCGTCAGCCCGTGGAGCGCGCGATGAGAGCGGCTGTCACTCGGGCGAGCGACCGTCAACACCCCGTCATCGAGCGTAATCATCATGTCCTCGTTAAACGTTTGCCGCAACTCGCCTTTGGGACCTTTCACGGTCACCGTTGAGCCTTCTATCCCCACATCGACCCCGGACGGGACCGGGATGGGCTGCTTGCCGATTCTAGACACGGCCCTCGCTCCTCTCTGTCCTGTCCGCTACCAAATGTAGGCGATTACTTCGCCGCCGACGCCAGCCTTGCGGGCGACCTTCTCGGTCATGACGCCGCTCGACGTCGAGATGACCGCGATGCCGAGTCCGCCGAGCACGCGAGGCAACTCGTCCTTCTTAGCGTACACACGCAAGCCCGGCTTACTGATCCGGCGGATGCCGGTAATGGTGCGCTCGCGCTTCGGGCCGTACTTGAGCGTGATCTCAAGGGAGTCTTGCACGTCCCCCGGAATCACACGGTAGTCCTCGATGTATCCCTCTTCCTTCATGATGCGGGCGATCTCCACCAGCTTCTTTGACGAGGGCATCGTCGCCGAGGGCTTGAACGCCGAGTTCGCGTTGCGAACCCTAGTCAGCATATCGGCGATGGGGTCTGTCATGCTCATGATGGTGTTCCTCCTATGGTTCTCACGAATGACTCCGCTCCAGTGGTTCGTCCCTGCCCGTGGCAGACACGCCTGCTGAATGGGACTCCTCGGACGTCCCGCTTACCAGCTTGCCTTGCGGACGCCGGGAAGCTCACCGCGGCTCGCAAGCTCACGCACGCAGATGCGGCACAGCCCGAACTGCCGGTAGAACCCGCGGGGTCTGCCGCAACGATTGCAGCGATTGACCGCACGGACACCGAACTTGGGTGCGCGCTTCGCCTTGGCGATCATCGACTTTTTGGCCACTTCCAATACCTCCTTGCCGCGATTTGGCCCTGCAGGGCCAAATCGAACGGATCTCACCTATCGCTTATCGCTTGAACGGGAACCCAAACGCGCCAAGCAGCGCCTTGGCCTCCTCGTCTGTTTTCGCTGATGTGACAAACGTGACGTCCATTCCCCGGACACGATCGACCTTGTCGTAGTCGACTTCGGGGAAGATGAGCTGCTCGGTCACGCCCATCGAGTAGTTGCCGCGACCGTCAAACGCCGTAGCCGAGAGCCCGCGGAAGTCACGAACGCGCGGGATTGCCGTGGAGAGCAGGCGGTCGAAGAACTCCCACATGCGATCTCCGCGGAGTGTGACCTTGACGCCGATCGGCATGCCTTGACGCAGCTTGAACCCGGCTATCGACTTCTTCGCCCGGGTGATCATTGGCTTCTGGCCGGTGATGATCGACAGATCAATCGCCGCGGCGTCGAGCTGCTTTGAGTCTTGCACCGCCGATCCCACACCCATGTTCACTACGATCTTCTCAAGCCGAGGAACCATGTTGACGTTCTCGTATCCAAACTGCTCGAGCAGGACGGGAAGAACCTCGTCCCGATACCGCTCCTTGAACCTGGCTTTCACTTCGTGCTACCTCCGTAGATTCTTGGTCGCACCGGATTTCCGACCCGGCGCCTCGCGCCCGGTTTCGCCGGGCGCGAGCTCATGAAGACATCGTCTTACTTATCGATGTCCTTGCCGCACTTCTTGCACACGCGCACGCGGCCGGCGTCATCACGTCGCCGGCTCACACGGGTCGCCTGGGCGCACGACGGGCAAATGAGCATCACGTTGCTCACATGGATCGTGCCCTCAATCTCGAGGATGCCGCCCTTGGGCTGGCGTTGCGTCGCTCGCTGATGCTTCTTGATCATGTTGACGTGCTCTACCACAAGACGCTCCCTGTGGGGGTAGACCCGCAGGACGCGGCTTTCCTTGCCCTTGTCCTTGCCGGTGATGACCTTCACACGGTCGCCCTTGCGGATGGTGAGAGACTTAGACATCTGTTCCCAGCCCTCCTACAGGACTTCGGGCGCCAACGAGACGATCTTCATATACCGGCGATCGCGCAGTTCGCGCGCTACCGGACCGAAGATTCGAGTTCCTCGCGGGTTGCCCTGATTGTCGATAATGACCGCAGCGTTCTCGTCAAACTTGATGTAGCTGCCGTCGGGACGGCGTATCTCTTTCTTCGTGCGAACGACGACAGCACGGACGACGTCGCCCTTCTTGACTGTGCCGTTGGGGATGGCTTCCTTGACCGTGCACACGATCGTGTCCCCCACCCGGGCATAGCGGCGCTTCGAGCCGCCCAGCACCTTGATGCACAGCACCCTGCGCGCGCCCGAGTTATCGGCCACTTTGAGCCGTGATTCCGCCTGTATCATCTCTGCTATTCCTCCGAAACCGCGTCGGCGCGCGAGAGGTGCGGCTCCCGATGTGGAAGCGCACGTCGACCGCCGTCCCTACTTGGCCTTCTCAACGATCTCGACGAGCCGCCACCGCTTGAGCTTTGAGAGCGGACGTGTCTCCATAATCTGGACCACGTCACCTACCTGGGCGGCGTTGTCCTCATCGTGCGCGTGAAACTTCGTGCTACGGGTGATCATCTTGCCGTAGAGGGGGTGGCGCTTGCGGTCGGAGACCTGCACCACGCACGTCTTATCGCCGGCGGCGGACACCACGGTGCCCTGACGAACCTTACGCCTGTTGCGCTCAGTAGTAGTCATCACTCTTCCTCCACCGTCTCCTTAGGACGCTCGCGCGTCGCTCGACGCGCTGATCTGACGAGCGCGTATCTCTGTGAGCAATCGAGCGATATTCCTCTTGACGGAACCGATTCTCGCGGGGTTGTCGAGCTGGCCGGTGGCGAGCTGGAACCTCAGATTGAACAACTCGGCACGTGCTTCCTTCACCTTCTCCACAAGATCGGAGTCTGCGAGATTCTTGATCTCTGTCATCTGCATCTATCCCTCACCACCAGCGTCTGCACGGGTGACAAACTTGCACTTGATCGGCAGCTTGTGCGCCGCGAGGCGCATCGCCTCTTTGGCGACCTCCTCAGGCACGCCAGCGATCTCGAACATCACCCGGCCCGGCTTTACAACAGCGACCCACTTTTCGGGGCTTCCCTTGCCCGAACCCATGCGGGTCTCAGCGGGTTTTTGCGTGATCGGCTTATCGGGGAAGATGTTAATCCACACCTTTCCGCCACGCTTCATGTAGCGCGTCATCGCGACACGGGCCGCCTCAATCTGGCGGTTGGTGATCCACGCCGCCTCGAGCGCCTTCAGGCCGAAGTCACCGTACTGAACGTCGGTGCCCCCCTTGGCCACACCCTTCCTTGAGCCCCGCTGCACTTTGCGGTGCTTTACTCGCTTAGGCAGCAACATCTCTACGTTCTCCCTCCACGATCATTGCGGCGCCCTCTCGACGGACGAGCGTCGGTCGGGGATGGCAACTCCTGACCTGGGAGCACCTCTCCGCGATAGATCCAGACCTTAACGCCGATAGCGCCCATGGTCGTGCGAGCATCGGCCGTTCCGTAGTCGATCTTGGCGCGCAGGGTGTGCAGCGGCACACGACCCTCGCGGTACCACTCGCGACGACCCATCTCGGCCCCGCCGAGACGTCCAGAGCACTGGATCCTAATGCCAAGCGCACCGCTCTTCATCGCGGACGTGACCGCTTTGCGCATGGCTCGGCGGAAGGCGACACGGCCCTCGAGCTGCTCGGCGACGCTCTGCGCGACCAAGACCGCGTCGAGCTCTGGGCGCTTGATCTCAACGATGTTGACCGAGACGGTCGAACCCGCGAGCTTCTCGAGGTCCTTGCGGAGCGCGTCAACCTCGGTTCCCTTCTTGCCGATCACGATGCCCGGGCGGGCGGTCCACAACTCGACGACCACCTTATCGCCCTTGCGCTCGATCTCGATGCGGGACACCGCGGCCCGGCGTAGGCGCGTATGCAGATACTCGCGAATCTTGAGGTCCCCGGCGAGTGTGGAGGCGTACTCTTTTCCGGCATACCAGCGAGAACGCCACTGCTCAGTGATTCCCAGCCTTATACCTATAGGGTAAACTTTCTGGCCCATGCGGCTCCTACGCCTCCTCTCGCTGCTTGACTACTACAGTGATGTGACTTGTGCGCTTGCCGATCTTAAACGCCCGACCCTGGGCGCGCGGACGGATCCGCTTCAGAGTCGGACCCTCGTCTACGAACGTGGTTGCGACGACGAGGCTGTCCCTGCGAATCTTCAGGTTCTTCTCGGCGTTGGCCACCGCGCTCATCAATACCTTCTCGACCACCTCGGCCGCCGCGCGCGGCGTGAATGTGAGGATGGCCGCGGCCTCATCTACGGACTTGCCCCGGATCAGGTCGACAACAAGCCGAGCCTTGCGGGGGCTAACCCGCACGTAGCGTGCAACTGCTCTCGCTTCCATCTGCTACCTCTTGCCCTTCTTGTCGGCCGCGTGACCCCGGAACGTGCGGGTCGGCGCGAACTCTCCGAACTTGTGGCCGACCATCGACTCGGTCACATAGACCGGAACGTGCTTACGGCCATCGTGAACGGCTACGGTATGACCAACCATCTCGGGAAAGATCGTCGACGCTCTCGACCAAGTCTTAATGACCTTCTTCTCGCCGGCCTCATTCATCGCGTGGATCCGGCCGAGTAGCCGCGGCTCGACGTACGGTCCCTTCTTCAGACTTCTACTCATGATTCTGGCTCCAGCTTCCGTACGGTCCGGCGCTACTTCTTGCGACGACGGATGATCAGGCGGTCAGAGGCCTTGCCTTTCGTGCGAGTCCGGTGACCCTTGGTTGGCACACCCCACGGCGTCACCGGGTGGCGACCGGCGGTCTTGTTCTTGCCCTCGCCGCCGCCGTGCGGATGATCGACCGGGTTCATCGCGGTCCCGCGCACTGAGGGACGGACACCCTTCCAGCGGTTGCGGCCCGCCTTGCCGATCGAGATGCCCTCGTGTTCCGCGTTACCCACAGCGCCCACCGTGGCGCGGCACGTGATGAGAACCTTGCGCATCTCCGAGGAGGGCATACGCATGATCGCGTAGCCTCCTTCCTTCGCCATCAACTGGGCGGAGGTACCGGCCGAGCGAGCTAGTGCCGCACCCTTCCCAGGCTGGAGCTCTATCGCGTGAACGACCGTACCCGTAGGGATGTCCTTCAGCGGCAGGGCATTACCCGGCTTGATGTCGGCATCTGGACCCGACATGATCATCGTACCGACCGTAAGCTTTTGCGGAGCGAGAATGTAGCGCTTCTCGCCATCCACGTAATGGAGCAACGCGATTCGAGCGGAGCGGTTCGGGTCATACTCGATAGTAGCGACTTTCGCTGGAATCCCGTCCTTGTTGCGCTTGAAGTCGATGCGACGGTACCTGCGCTTGTGGCCGCCTCCCTGGTGCCGGGTCGTGATCCGGCCCTTGTTGTTGCGTCCGCCCTTCCTGTGCACAGGTTCGAGCAGCGACTTTTCCGGGGTCGACGTCGTGATGTCGGCGAAGTCCGACACCGTCTGGAATCGTCGACCCGGCGAGGTCGGCTTATACTTCTTTAGTCCCATCTTCTCTCCTTCCGTCCGATGGCCGGTCCGCCTGGGACGTGCGCGCCTCACTCACGCGCGGCGGCTCCGACGCCGGACTACCACGGTGCCGGGCGGCTCCATCCGGCATCACACCGAAACCCGGTCACCTCGTTCCCGGTACGGCCCTAGCGGGCCTCGAAGAACTCGATCGTGTCGCCCACTTTCAGGCTAACAACGGCCTTCTTCCACGAACGGGTATGCCCAGCACGCCAGCGAAGGCGGCGCGGCTTACCCGAGACGTTCATCGTGTTCACCTTCGTGACCGTCACGCCGAAGATTTCCTCGATCGCATCAGCGATCTGCGGCTTCGTTGCGCGTTTGTCGACCTCGAAGGTATAGCGGTTCTGCGCAATCAGGTCGTAGGACTTCTCTGAAACGACCGGACGCAGAATGATAGCACGCGGATCGCTGTTCTGCATCATGCAAGCACCCCTTCGAGCCAGCTCAGCGCGGGTCGCGTGAAGAGCACGGCCACGTTGTCGATGAGGTCGTACGTGTTTGCCTCGGACGCGGTGATGACCCGCACCTTAGGAAGGTTGCGCAGTGACAAGATCGCGTTGACATCACTGTCCTCAACAACGACCGTCACGCGTCCGTCGATACCGAGAGACGCGAGCACTGCGGCGGCCCGCTTGGTCGAAGGCTCGTCAAAACCGAAGCCGTCGATCACATGCAAAACGCCTTCAGCGGTCTTGGCCGAGAGCGCCGAGCGCATCGCAAGCTTGACCACCTTGCTTGGAACCTTGAACGCGTAGCTGCGAGGACTTGGCCCAAATACCACGCCTCCCCCGCGCCACTGAGGTGCCCGGATCGTTCCCTGCCGGGCGCGGCCAGTGCCCTTCTGGCGCCATGGCTTCCTTCCGCCTCCGGTCACCATACCGCGCGTCTTGGTCGAGTGCGTGCCGGAGCGGCGGGCCGCCATCTGACTGCGGACCACCTGGTGCATGGCGAAAACATGCGGCTCTATGCCGAACACACCATCGGCAAGCTGCGCGGTTTCGACCGTCTTGCCAGCCGTATCCTTAACTTCTACCTGTGCCATCGTTTCCTACTCCTCGAAAGAGACGGTACCTAAGTCCGTTCTTGTACCGTCTTACGCCGACTTGATGGTGAGCAGCGTACCGCGCGGACCGGGGACCGCACCTCTGACAAGAAGCAGGTTTTGCTCCTCGTCCACCCTCACGACCTCAAGGTTCCGGACCGTGACGGTCTCGTTGCCCATCTGACCAGGCATCTTCCTGCCGCGAAAAACGCGCGACGGCGTAGACGCCTGTCCCACCGAGCCGGTAGCGCGGTGGAAATGTGATCCGTGACCGCCGGGTCCTCCCCGGAAGTTGTGGCGCTTCATGACGCCGGCGAACCCTTTTCCTTTGCTCGTGCCGCTCACGTCAACGACGCCGCCCGCCGTGAAGATCGCGACAGTGAGCTGATCGCCAGCTTTCACATCGCTATCTGGCTCAGAAAGGCGCACCTCGGCAACGTGCCGCTTGGGCGTCACGCCCGCCTTCGCGAAATGACCCGCCATAGGCTTGTTTACCTTTGACTCCTTGATGTCGCCAAATGCGATCTGTACGGCGTCGTAGCCGTCACGCGCGATCGTCTTGATCTGGCTGACCACGCAGGGGCCGGCCTCAATCACCGTGACCGGCACGAGGCGATCGTCCTCACTCCACACCTGCGTCATTCCCAGCTTCCTGCCGAGAATCGTCGTAACCATCGTTCTCTCCGTCCTTCATGCGGTCGTGGCTCCTCTCGGTCGCACACTTGAGTGCGCTCGCCAGCGGACCGCTCCTGTCGCACGCACCCAGCCGAGAACTGCTCGGCGGATGCGAAGCGCCTGCCTACAGCTTTATCTCAATGTCGACGCCCGCGGGAAGATCGAGCCGCATCAGCGAATCGACCGTCTTAGGCGTAGGCTCGAGAATGTCGATGAGACGCTTGTGCGTCTTCATCTCGAAGTGCTCCCGGCTATCCTTGTTCACGTGCGGCGAACGGATGACGCAGTACAGATTGCGCTCCGTTGGCAGCGGAATCGGACCGGAGACCTTCGCGCCCGTCTTCTGGGCGGTGTCCACGATCATCTTCGTCGACTGGTCGACGATCTCGTGGTCGTAGCCCTTGAGCCGGATCCGTATCTTCTGGTTCGCCAACTCTCTACCCTCCGTGTCAGACGAGACGTGTCTCGGTCACTTCAATATCTTGATAACGCGGCCCGAGCCCACCGTGCGGCCGCCCTCGCGGATGGCGAAGCGCAAGCCCTCCTCCATGGCGATCGGGGCGATGAGCTCGCCGCGTATCTCCACGTTGTCGCCGGGCATGACCATCTCGGTTCCCTCGGGCAGGTGCGCGACACCGGTCACATCGGTCGTGCGGAAGTAAAACTGCGGACGGTAGCCGTCGAAAAACGGGGTGTGGCGGCCGCCTTCCTCTTTGGTGAGCACGTAGACCTGGCTCATGAACTCGGTGTGGGGAGTGATCGAGCCGGGCTTGCAGAGCACCTGGCCGCGCTCGATGTCGGTGCGCGACACGCCGCGCAAGAGCACGCCGACGTTGTCGCCGGCCTGCGCCTCGTCAAGGAGCTTGCGAAACATCTCGACACCGGTGACGACGGTTTTGTGGGTGTCGCGGATGCCGACGATCTCGACGTCATCGCCAACCTTCACGATGCCGCGCTCGACGCGGCCGGTGGCCACCGTGCCGCGGCCGGTGATGGTAAAGACGTCTTCGACGGCCATGAGGAAGGGCTTTTCGATGTCGCGGGCAGGCTGGGG
>JAGXSG010000002.1 GCA_018333995.1 Clostridiales bacterium
CGAGTCCCGCAGCCTTCGCCGCGTACATCCCGCCTGCGTCCGCGACAAGCCGCAACTCCCCCGCATTCACGCGAGGTTGCAGCGCCTCGACCGCCGCCCGCATGAGGGCCATGACCGGCTGAAGGTAGTGAAAGGAAAGTACCGTTGGCCTGATGCGATCGACGTCGTCCATAAGGCGCTCGTAGACGGCACGCGTGCCCTCTCCACGTCCCCGATCGCCTCCAAGAACCGTCCACGGCGCCTCGGTGCCGAGGTACTCAGTCACGGCCAGTGCCGCCGAGAGCATCGCGGCCGAGCCCTGGCACGACGGGATCTCGACGTTGCCGACGCGCAGAACGCCGTTGTCGCGCTCGACCTGACCGCACACCGTCTCGCCGATGCCGGTAGGGATCGTCGCTGCAACGAGTAGTCTCACCGGCCAGCACCCGCCTCACACGGAGCGAGTGTCTCGTCCGCGTTGAACGCTCGCACACCCTCGACCGAGTCCGGCACGGCGGTCCCGTCGACCATTGAGCGCGCTTCAAGAAACGCGCGATCGAGCATGAGGCCGCAGAGCGTATAGCCGAGCTCCCGCGGTCTGCGGCCGTTATGCACGGTGTCGCCCACCAACTCGAGGTTCAGGAACGGGATGTCGGGACACCCTCCGCCCGACGTGTTAACGATACGACCTGTATCCTTTTCCACAGTGATCTTCATGTTGCCGGCTCGCACCATCAGGTGCTCGCCGAAGTCAACCCATGTCACGATGTCGGCGAGCTCAAGCGTACCCTCAAGCGTGTCCGCCCATCCGCGCGGCTCGACGTCACGCGACGCCAATTCACGCTCGGCTCCGGGACGTTCGACGGCGGCAATCGCAATTGCGAGGTCGCATCCCGCTCGCAGGCGCTGCGGAGGCGCGACGAGCTCAATATCGTAGCCCGCGGCCTTGAGTACCTTCTCCGCCTTCAGGGCAGACGTCACGTCGTCGAAGAGAAAGATGCCGACGGCCTCATCGACAACCGCACGTGCGACCGCGCCCTTCTGAGCTTTGCCAAACAGCCATTTCACGATCGCTTCGCCTCAATCGTGAATCCGTCCGGCCCTTCGGCCACGTTGACGGTGTAGCCTTCGTCAGAAAGCAGGTTCGTGACGTTAGCCTTGGCGGTTCCCGAGTCAACGAGCACCCTCAGCGATTCAGGGTTGCTATCGAGCGCCTTTTTGGCCCGCATGAGCGGGAGCGGGCACGACAGGCCCCGAGCGTCCACCTCTACCATCTCTTCTCCTCTCACACAACGCGTTCGCGCTTGATGAACAGAATCGCGGCAAGCACCACGGCCATCACGCCGAGCGCCAGCCACGCGTTTGGAGCGAGGCCCGCCGGTGACGACGCGAGTCCCTGCCAGTGGGCGAAGCCAGCGCCCGCGATCATGCCCACGACCGCCATGGTCGCATCCGCGTCACCTTCGCCCGACATGATGACCTGCCTAAACGGGCAACCGCCCATCATAATCGCAGTCAAGCCCGCGACCACCATCGCCGCGAAGTTGCCAAGCGCGTTGGTGTGCGCGACGGGCTGGCCGAGAAATCCGAGATTGAACTGACCGAAGGCCAGGTTGGCGACGGTCGCCCCAATCAGCAGCCCCGCTACGCCGACCATAAGATCGAACCTGCGCACGAGCAGCACGTCACGGATGCCTCCTACCGTGCAAAATCTGCTGCGCTGCGCAACTATCCCGAACGCGAGGCCAGCGACAATCGAAATGAGGAAGGGGGCGCGCAGTCCGCCGGGAGCGGGCCGCGCCGCGGTTAGCTTCTCGGCTTCAACGAGCACCTCGCCGTCCGCTGCGACCACAGCACCTTCGACGATGCTCGCGCCCTCAGGCCTTAGCACATTTTCGCCCTGCACCACCGCGACGCCGGGGAATATCTTGGCCTTCTCGGGAGTGACCGTGAACGCGCCGAGAGCCGTGCCTGACGCCCACAGGGCCGCCAGCACGAATAGCACAGCGGCAATCGCCGGACCCGTCCACCCAAACCCTGCGCCGAGCTTCTTCGCGCGTCCGAGGTTGTAGCCGCCCTTGAGCATAAGCGAGCCAACGCTCACACCGGCGATGATTCCTGCGATGCCATACAGCGCGTTCAGGTCGCCGCCGCCGAGCCTCAGCCATGCGCGAACCGTACAGCCGAGAAAGATGAGCGACGAGACCATGAAAATGAACCCAAGCACGAATCTAAGGATCGTCGCCGAGCCGCCGCGAGGACGAAACTCCCTCGTAAGAAGCGCCGCGCCGAGCGCCCCGCCGATTAGGCCGATAATCTCCGGCCTGATGTAAGCGACACCGCCCATGTTGGCGTTAGCACCCAGGAAAAAGCCCGCAATATCCCGGTTGAAGCATGCGATACACAACCCCATGTTGCCAGGATTCCCCATGCTCACGAGCCATGCGGCCCCCACTCCCAGCACGAGTCCCGCAGCACCGATGATCCACGCCGAAGGTCCGATCAAGCGATGTTTGAACATGCGCGCCCCCTTCTTTGATGCACCCCGAGAGTGAACATGACTATAGCTGACATAATATCTACTTATTATCAACCACGTCAACCGACAACCCCTAGCCGAGGATCCCCGGGAGGTAGCTCGCGGCCTACTGGCCCGGAGCAGGGGCCTGGAGGCAAGATACAGGCATGCGCTCGCCTGCGTCGCGTGAACCGTGCGAGCCACGGGAACGTCATATTGCTTGTGAGATCCACAGTCGACCGAGGGAGTGACGATGAGCATCCGTGTATCGAGTGGGCGCGCCCGGCGCGCGATCCTGCTGACAGCATTGTTCGCGCTTGTGCTGTCTCTGGTAGCCGCGTGCGCCGGGGCCGGCGGGCCGGATGAGTTGGATGGTACGGCGTGGCAGCTCGTCGGGTGGGCCGAGGAGGCGACCGATCCCGCTGCGCATACCGTCACGATCATCTTCGATGGAGATCAGGCGGGTGGCCAGGCGCCGGTGAATTCGTACGGCGGCACGTTCTCCACGGGGCGCGGCGGCGCGTTCGCGACGAGCGAGATCGCCCAGACGCTCATGGCGGGATCCGAGCCGGCCATGGAGGCCGAGGCAACGTACTTCCGGCTCCTGGCTGAGGCGGCATCCTACGAGGTGACCGCGGAGCGGCTGGCGCTCTCCAACGCCGGGGGCGACGAGGTTCTCGTGTTCGAACCGCTGGCCCGCTAAGAGCGAGGGTCCGCCGCCGACTCGAGGGAGATGTCGATATCGAGGCCGGAGCGCTAAATCACATCAACTCTCCGGGCAAACTGTGTCACTCGACGAGAACGTGTGAGGCCCGAGTCCGTTCGCGATCAGCCGCAGCTCGAACTCGGCGTGCCTTTCGCGGAGGCTCGCGGCCTCCTACTACGTCAACGCGTTGACTGCCCGCGCGTCGTCCTCCGTCTTGACGATGGCGAGTGCTGTGCCAGCGCCGGAAGCCACCGACGCGTACGCCCAGCGCATGTCGATGCCTGCCTCGGCGATCGCGCGCGCGACGGATTCGAGCGCGCCGGGCTCGTCGCTCAGCTCCACGGCCACCGCGGTATGCTCCGTCACGTCGGCCTGCAGGCGCTCGAGGGCGGCAGCAGCTGCCGCGTTGTCGCTCGTCACCAGCATGAACTCGCCGCGGTCTTCCTTGCGGTACGCTCCGATCGCGATGATGTTCACGCCTGCTTCCCGGATGACCTCGCCGACATCGGCGAGCAGTCCGATGCGGTTCGGGAGCTTCACGACGAGCTCGTGCGTGAGGTGTGCGCGTGTCATACGAATCGCCCCTTCGTTCGTGCGTGACTTACGCTAGAATTCATACCCGCCGAGGCGCGTACTCCCGCATGCTTCGGAGCCGGGACGTCAGTCAGTCGCCGTCAGTCGCATCCGCACGAGGGCTCGGAGCCGGTCAGCCACCCGTGGATGACGGCGGCGGCACATCCCACGCCCGCATCGACGCTGATGGCTGCCGCCGGGCAGTTGCGTGCACACGCGCCGCACTCGATACAGCGGTCTCGGTCTGTGAGGGTCGCGCGACCGTCGGGCGACATCTCGAAGACACCATGAGGGCAGACAACGGTGCACATGCGGCACCCGGTGCACGCCGACCGGTCGAGTGCGACGGTCGTCACGCCGTCGATGTAGCGCAGGTCGCTCGTACTCATCGTCAGACCACCGCCGACACGGCGAGGGAGACGAGCGTCGCGGCCGCGAGGGCCAGCTGCACGGGGATGGCGCGGCGCATCTCCCACAGGACGCCGGAGGGCGAGGTGAACGTCGAGGAACCGGTGAAGTTCATCGCGGTGTAGGACGACACGGCCGTCATGCCGAGGAACACCGCGGCCATGCCCGCCGGGTCGAGCCAGCGAGCCGTCACTCCGAGGAAGACGGCCGCAAGCGCAGTGCCTACGAGCGCGCCTTTGACCGCGAACATCCTGCCAGGGATAGCGGGTAGTGCGGCCGGCACCACGAATCCTCCCGCCACAACAGCGAAGATGCCCGCGGCCAGTGCGACGAGCACCGGGGGCCAGGTCACGAGTCCGAATGCTGCGAGAGCGATGAGCAGCCCCGCAGCGACGAGTACGCGTCGGTCCCGCAGCGCGGACAGCTCGACGCCGGTGAGGACGAGGCGGTCTGCGAGTCCGAAACGGACTCGCCGCATCTCGGCGGTCGCACGCATCTCGGCGTCGAGGAATGCTGGCAGGTCAGAGGCCCGGATCGGACCGTAGACGACGCGGAATCCGGTCGCTTCGCGTACCTCGTGTGCGGCCACTCCCGGAGCACCGAGTTGGGGCAGTACGAGCGTGCGATGTTCGGTGAGGTGCTCGATGCCGCACTCGCGGACGCGGAAGATAACTTCGGACGTCCCGAACGTGCCCTTTCCCGCGGCGCACCACACGTTGACGCCGTGCGTGTTGAGGGCGATCAGCCAGGCGGATCGCCCGGTGAGCGCGAAGCGCACGGCGTCGAAAGAGAGCGTGTAGTTGGCTGTCACCAAGACGGGGGAGCGCTCATCGGGCTCGCCGATCGCGTAGAGCCCCGGGCGTACACGTCTGCCCGAGCGACGGAACCCCAGTCGTGCGCCGATCGCCTCGAATCGGTCGTGCCGGGTGATGCTGGTGGTGACCCGCGGCACCGGACCGAACAGAGTGTCGACCTCCCCATCGATGGAGGAGGGGCGTCCGTATTCGTAGGTGTCGGGCGCAGGCCCGCAACAGGTGCTCGGTCCGCAGCAGCCGCTCATGTCACGACCCTCCATCCGGTCTGCGCTCGGCGGCCGGGTGTCGAAGACAGAAGCCCTGTCATGCAGTATACGCAGCTGGCTCACTGGATCAACTAGCGACCCGACGGTAGCGCTCTCGATCCGGGGTGGGGCACTGAAGCTTTCGCCGAACGCAGGTCTGAGACTTACCCCCTGCGCAGCACTCTCGCGTCGCCCTCGCGCCTGGTCAGTCCGGTCGCATCGAAGTACTCGAGGAGCGGCAACGTGTACTTCCGGCTCACGCCGAGCACATCACGCAACTCGGCGGGAGACGCGCTCCCCTTCTCGCGCAGGTGCCGCTCGACACGCGCCGCCGCGTCCGCGATCGCTTCGGCGTCGAAGTGCAGCAACACACTGAGCCGAACCACCGCGCCCTCGGCGGCCATGCGCCCGAGGATCCTGGCCGCTGTCTTCTCGTCGATCCCGACTTCTTGTCCCCACTGTCTCGGGGTCGCCGGAGCAAGCCCGTCCCGCTTGACTAGAGCCGCGAGCGCTCTGGCCGCGGCATCTTCAGCCGCGATCGCTGACACCGCCGCAGCCGGGTGGCGCACCTCACCCTTCTCGGCCCGAGCGACTTTCCGCTCCACCGCAGCTTCGATGAGCGCGTCGAACACCTTGGGTTCGATCCTTCGGTCAACCCGGTAGCGAAGCGCCGATGTCGCGATGCCGGTCGCCTTAGGTTCTGCCTCGTGAAACGCGAGCAATTCGCGTTCGATCGCCTCGCACAGTCCGTCAAGCGCCTCGGCGGTGACAAAGAGTGTCTCCCCGCCCGCCTTCAGGCGCTGGAGCTTGGCGCGGTTGAGCTCATCGGCGACCTCGGCACGCGGCACTCCCAGCGCGGCGGCCACCTCGGCGGAGGTCATCGGGATCGCTCGCGACGCGAGGAGCCCTATCGCGGCCTTCGAAAGATCACCCGCCAGAAGCGCTTCGAGCAACTCCCGTTCATGCGTGCGCAGGGTCGTGCGGCGAGGCGGCAACGCGTCGAGAACCACCCCGCCACCGATCGTATACACCGGCGAGTACGACCGCACGATGAAGCGGTCACCGTAGCGCGGAGCGAGCGGCTCGTCGAGACGGATCTGCGCGAACACCGACTCGCCCCTTGCGAGTCGCGCGCCCTCGGTGAGCAACACCCGCCCGATGACTTCCCGTGTCCCGTGGTGCACGTGCACGCGAGCTCCCGACACGAAGGGCTCATCGCCGCCGGGCATGCCGAGGTAGGTGAACCGTGCGTCGAACCGGTCGGTCACGGTGAGGGTTCCGGGCGCGGCAACCGTGTCTCCACGTGAGATCTCACTCTTCTCAAGCCCAGCAATGTTGATCGCGACGCGCTGACCCGCCGACGCCGCCGATACCTGCTCGGAGTGAACCTGTACACCACGCACCCGGCCCTGTACGCGCGAGGGCAGCAGCTCAACCGCGTCGTCCCTGGCGACCTTGCCTGACCACATCGTGCCGGTCACCACGGTGCCAGCTCCCGTGATCGTGAACACCCGATCGACGGGCAGCCGCATCGGCAGGTTGGCGTGGCGCGCCGGAGCCTCAACGGCGACCCGGTCAAGCTCTGCGAGAAGCTCAGGGATGCCCGAACCCGTCACCGCCGACACCGGCACGATCGAAGCGCCGGCTATCGAGGTGGCGTCGACGAGCGCGCGCACCTCTTCGGTGACAAGCTCGATCCACTCGGGATCGGCAAGGTCGGCCTTCGTGAGCGCGACCACCCCGCTCTCCACGCCAAGCAGGTCGACGATCGCGAGGTGCTCACGGGTCTGAGGCATAATGCCGTCGTCGGCCGCGACCACGAAGAGCACGACATCGATCCCGGTCGCTCCGGCGACCATGTGTCGCACGAACCGCTCATGGCCGGGCATATCGACCACACCCATCGATCTGCCGCTTGGCAACGTGAGGCGCGCGAAACCGAGCTCGATGGTGATGCCGCGCGCTTTCTCTTCCGCGAGACGGTCGGGGTCGGTGCCGGTGATCGCCTTGACCAGCGTGGACTTGCCGTGGTCGATGTGCCCGGCGGTACCGAGTACCAGCGAAGGCATCTGCCTACCCCGCTCCGAGAAGCACCGATGCGACCCTGTCGACGATGCCGGACTCATCGGCGACCGATAGTGTCCGCGGATCGAGCAGCACGCGATCGTCCTTGATCCGGGCCACCACCGGCGGCTCGGCGCGCCGCATCCGCCGTTCGAGTTCGACGGCAGAAACGCCGTTCGGCTTGATGCGCACGACCACCGAGGGGATATCGGCGAGAGGCAACGCGCCGCCTCCCGCACGCGAGACGTCGTCGGCGATATCGAGTATCGCACGATCCCCCACACGCTCGGCGATCCGCTCGGCGAGCGCCGCGGCACGCACCCCAATCTCGTCTTTGGATGCCGAGAGCATGCGGAGCACGGGGATCTCGGCGAGCGCGGCCTCCGGATCGATGTACGTGCGCAACGTGACCTCGAGTGCGGCGAGCGTTAATTTGTCGAGGCGCAGGGCGCGGGCCATGGGGTGCTTTTTCAGACGGCGGATGACGTGCTCGCGTCCTACGAGGATGCCGGCCTGCGGTCCGCCGAGCAGCTTGTCGCCAGAGCACGACACGAGGTCGGCGCCAGCCGCGATCGACTCGGCCACCGTGGGCTCGTGCGGCAGTCCCCACTGGCGAACGTCCACGAGCACTCCGGATCCCTGGTCTTCGAAGACCGGCACACCGTGGGCCGCCCCCAGCAAGACGAGCTCGTCGAGGCCGACCTCCTGCGTGAATCCGACTACACGGAAGTTGCTCGAGTGGACCTTGAGAATCACCCCGGTACGCTCTGTGAGCGCACCCTCATAGTCCGCGAGGTGGGTCTTGTTAGTCGTGCCCACCTCGACCATCGTCGCGCCGGACTCCCGCATGATGTCGGGTATGCGAAAGCTTCCGCCGATCTCTACAAGCTGACCGCGGCTGACAATCGCCTCTTTGCCGCGCGCAAGCGCGGCGAGCGCGAGCATGACCGCTGCGGCGTTGTTGTTGACGGCCATCGCCGCCTCGGCCCCCGTGATCTTGCAGAGCAACTCCTCGCAGTGCGTGTGACGGCTACCTCGTTCTCCGGTCACGACGTCGTACTCGAGCGTGGAGTACGACCCGGCGACCTCCGCGACCGCCGCTGTCGCCCGCTCAGAGAGGATCGAGCGCCCGAGGTTCGTGTGCACAATGATCCCGGTGGCGTTGATCACGCGACGCAGCGAGCGCTGCGACTTGAGCGCGACCCGGCTCGTCGCGTCGGTCAGCAGCCCACTCTCGTCATACTCGATCCCCGCATCCGAAAGCAGCCGCGCGCGCCAGACGTCGATCGCCTCACGCAACGCGTCGAGTACGAGCGGCCGTGGGTATTCTTCGAGCAGCGCGGCGAC
The DNA here is from genome assembly GCA_018333995.1 of Clostridiales bacterium. Classification (NCBI taxonomy): domain Bacteria; kingdom Bacillati; phylum Bacillota; class Clostridia; order Eubacteriales; species Clostridiales bacterium. Next base: position 8,656 of record JAGXSG010000002.1, read on the forward strand.
TGTTGGGTGACGTAGCAGATCGTCGACCTTCGGCAGGCGCCTCAACCGTTCCTGGGTGTCCATACGCGTGATTCTACCTGTTCGCTGAGGTGTTTGTGAGCACATGCACAGCACGAGACTACACGACGACGATCCTGCCTGGCTCTCCGTGTTCCATCTCGCCCACGACCGAAGCCGACTCTCCACGTGCTGCGAGCGCCGCGAGGAGATCACCGGCTCGCGCCGGATCGACCGCCATGAGCAGTCCTCCGCTCGTCTGCGGGTCGCACAGCGCGTCCTTCCATTCCCGCTTGATCCCGCCCCACTCCACAAACGGGTCGAGCGCGGTGATCACGTCGAGCGTACGGCCGGGCTTGACCCCGTCGCGGCCGTACTCCAACGCACCCGGCCACACCGGAACCGCACGCGTCTCGACACGTGCCGCGCACCCGCTTGCGAGCGCCATCTCCCTTAAGTGGCCGATCAGCCCGAAGCCAGTGACGTCGGTCGCGGCGTTCACTCCCACCTCGACCATCGCTTCGGCGGCGGCCTTGTTGAGGTGCGCCATCGACTCGATCACTTCACTAAGCGACTCTTCAGTCTCAAGACCGGCCTTGAGCGCGGTGTTCATGATGCCCACGCCAATCCGCTTGGTCACGACGAGCGTATCACCAGGACGGGCGCCTGCGTTGCGTACGACTTTTCCTGGCTCGGCCTCGCCCATCACGGCCAATCCGAACTTGGGCTCCTTGTCGTCGATCGTGTGCCCCCCCGCGACGAGCACCCCAGCGAGCGCGCACGTATCAGCGCCGCCCTTCAAGACTTGCGCCACCACCCCGGGATCCATCGAGCAGGGAAACGCGAGCAAGTTAAGCGCGACGAGCGGGCGGCCACCCATGGCGTAGATATCGGAAAGCGCGTTGGCCGCAGTGATGCGGCCAAAATCGTACGGGTCATCGACCATCGGCGTGAAAAAGTCGACGGTAAGCAAGATGGCACGATCGCCGAGCAGGTATACCGCGGCGTCATCGCTAGTCTCGAAGCCCACCATGAGCTGTTCGGATTCTTGCGGAGCGAGTGTGGAAAGTACCGCTGCGAGATCCTCCGGACCCCACTTGGCAGCTCAACCGGCTTTGCTCGACAGCTGCGTCAAACGTACAGGCTCACCCATGAAAGCTTACGACCTCACTCCGTTGACGTGGGCGTACTCGGTGTCATCCGGGAACGGCTCGACCGGTCTGCCAAAGTAGAAGCCTTGACCGTACCGTACGCCGAGTGAGCGCACCATAGCGAGTTCCTCGGCGGTCTCGATCCCTTCTGCGACGAGCTTGACGCTGGCGGAGTCGGCGAATGTCACGAGACTCGTGATAAGGGATCGGCGAATATCGTCACCGTCACAACCGCGCACAAGCGACAGATCGATCTTAAGCCACTCTGGATTGACCTCCGCAAGGCACTGGAGGGAGGCGTATCCCGCGCCGGCGTCGTCGACGGAGATCGAGAAGCCGAGCGCCCTGAGCAGCTCCAGTGTCGCCCTGAACGCGACGAAGTCGTTGATGGCGGCGCGCTCGGTAAGCTCAAGCACGATGCTCTCGGGCTCGATCCGGGCGTGATCGAGGATGCTGCTCTTAACCATGTCGCGCAGGTGAGGGTCGCCTACCGCCTCGGGCTCGACGTTTATGAACAGGAGTCTGCCCTCGGGCAGGCCAGCGGCTGCCTCGATGGCGCGCGTGCGGCACAACCGTTCCAAACGCATAACGAGATCGGTATCGTACGCGACCTTGAACAGCTTGTCAGGATGCTCGAACTCGGTGCCAGCCGGTCCGCGCGAGAGCGCCTCGTATCCTACTACCGACATGTCCCGCAGGTCGAAGACCGGATGCACGAGCGTGCGCACATCCCGCGTGTCGATGATGTGCCGCAGGTGATCGGCTCGCTTCTCGGCATCGAGAGCTTCTCTGCTCGCTGACTCTTGCATCGCCGCGTCGAGAGCCCGGTGCACAAGGCGCTCGCTTCGCACATTGGGATCGGCAGCGACCGTCGCCGAGCCGACGTAGCACCCAAACTTGCTGTAGACGGTCGGCTCGATTACGTGCGCAAGGCGCTCTCGCACGACTCGCTCGACCCGCTCGACGATCATCTGGCGTGCGCCGGAATCCATATGAAGGGTGGCTCGCGGCGGTGAGAGGATGATGACGAACGCGTTTCCCGCGACCATGAGCTCGGCGACGATGTCCGCGTCACGCAGGGTCGTGCCTGTGATGTCGGTGAGCGTCTCGGCGACGTTGCGCATGACACCGTCGAAGACCTTCCAACCGTAGATCTCCTCGATCTTCGAGTAGCGGACCACGTTGAGGCAGAGCAAAGAGACCTCGCCGCGCTCTTCGAGCAAGCAGTTGATCCGGGGAAAAAGGAGCGGCGTGGTGGGCAACCCTGTGACCGGGTCGAAGAGAAGCCGCCGAACCTCGGGATGGGACTCGATCGCCTCGGCGAACTCAAGCCATGACTCCAGCAGATGGTCGTAGTCCGCGTGCTCCCTTGGATACTTCATGTCCGTGTCCCCCACCGCCGCGTCTCGAGTTGCCTTTCGTCCTTATACTTGTGCGTCACGCGTATGTGAAGTGCATGACCTTGACGCCGCCGCCTTCGAGCGGCACGCCAACAGCGGTATCGTATACCCGCACGCGAGGTCCGCCCCTCACATCGGCTATATCGGCGACTGCACGCTCAAACGAGAGTGTGGCGGTAACGGGTTCCCGTCCGTGATTGAGCGTGACCACAACGCCGTCGTCCTCGCCAGTGAACAGCGCGAGCTCGACCGCTGGCTGGTCGCATCCCACCGGCGAACCGCACCCCGCCGACCGCGCGACAGCGCCGTAGACGGTCCGGAGGAGATGTGTGATCGCAGCCGGAGCGGCCCACGGGTCGCCCTGGGCGATTGCGCGCTCCAGCGGCGCGGCGCACAGCACCGCTCTGCCCTGCCCGTGCTGATCGAGCGTGAGGAGCGGGGATCCCGTCGCGTCGGTTGCCACGATCGTCGCACCCGCCTGACCAAGCAGCGCGAAAGACGGCGTCTCGAGAGTCGCATCGAACGAGACAAGCTGGCCGAGTAGATCCGGCTGAGCCACCCTGCACGAGAGGCGGGAACGGGGCCCGTCATCGCCGAGGAACTCGACCCCAAAGAGCTCGCGGGCCGCAGCGTCGATATCACCGCCTCCATACGAGCAGATGAGCGATCCCCCGCCCTGAACAAACGAAGCGAGCCGCTCCCAGGTGACCTCATCGAGCCGGAAAGCGGACGGGACGATGAGAACCGTGTACGGGGCAAACGTCTCGGACTCATGGACAACGGTGACCGGCACATGCGCCTGCTTGGCGGCGACAAAGGCTTGCAGGCACGCGCGTGGATCGTAAAGAGACGCGAGATCAGGCAGCGGATTGTACCGCTCGGCTGGGATGACTATCGCCGTGCGCTCCTGTGTGAGCGAGTATCGCGTAAGATCGATGTGGGCGACCGTGCGGGCGAACTCACGCAGCTCCCCCATCGTCGGCTTCTCGGCGCCGTGCGTGTCGTGCACACCGACAAGCACCTCGAATGGGTCCCGGAAGTACGGCTCCCTGCGCTCCGCGTCAAGATCGCGCCACCGCCGCACCAACACCCCCGCCGCGCGGTTCATCAGTCCCGAGTAGAGCGCGCACCGCAGGTGAACGGCTTCTTCAGCGTGTGACTGGTCGAGGGAGTGAACGCCCGCGTCATCTAAGATGATCGGGGCGGCGCGCGACGCCGAGTGGAGCAGGAACGCGTCGAGATACGTCGATGGTCCTGACGTAGGCGGCCCCTCAGCGGCGTAGGCGCGGTATGCGGCCGTCACGTGGCTCACGCCGATCTCGCAACCGGCGAGCGTCTCTTTAGCGTCCACACCGGTCAGCCGGAAGAGCGTCTCCGGTTCGGTCGACACCATGACCGGCCGCCTCTGATCGATCTCGCGAACGGCGTCGCGCAGGGTCGAGACCCACTCGCTCATCTGCTCGGCTGAGGTGAACCCGGCGCAAAACGCTTCGTTGGCAAGGTCCCACGCGAAGATCGTCTCCTCTGCGCGGTACCGGTTCACGATGCGCTGGACGAGCGCGGCCTGACGTTGGATTAGATACTGATCACCGCGAGGATCGCGCCGCTTGCCCCACATGACGTCGAGCATGTCGGCGAGGCGATCGTCGGCGAAAAAGCAGACGATGAGCTTTACCTGATTCGCTCGGGCCGCGTCCACGATCTCCTGTAAGCGCTCATCGGCGAGGTCCGAGTACTGGCCTACCTGCGGCTCAAAGTACTTCCACGAGACGAACACCCGTGCCAGGGTGAGGCGCTCACGGGCAAACGCCTCGAAGTCAGCGGCCACGTCGCCGGCGTACCAGTCGTCCCACCCTTGTGTCTCAGCGTCAAGCGGATAGTAGTTCACACCAATGGGGAATCCGGGATTGCGTCGCGGTGGACGGGTGGCCGCCGTTGTGACGGCTGCCGTCTCCCCGGTCGGCGTCTCGACCTCGCCTGTTGCTGCGGCGACCGGCTCTGGTGCCGGATCGGGCAGTCGAATGCGCGTGTGTGGACGTTTTGTGGGCACCTGAGCCTTCACCTCCCCCGGGAATACGCGTCGTACAGTGTCCAGAACAAGCCCTGCCGACGGGTGTCGTGGTATGCCGCGCGGCGGATCTCCCACTCGGCCTCGGCGTGGCGGCCCTCGGTGAGCAGCGCGGCGGCGAGTCCGAACCGGGCGCGCACGCAGGCAGGATCGAGCGCAACAGCGACACGATAGGCATCCTGCGCCGCGCTGAAGCGCTGCAGAGCGAGGAGCGACTCGGCGTAGAGCACGTGCGGGATGGGATGATCGGCCACCGCCTTCGCAAGCGCTGAAAAGACCCTAGCGGAGTGGCGAGCGAGTCCCGGCCGCTTCGCGAATGCCACGCCAAGGCAGTAGACCGCGGTAGGTGTTCGTGCAGAGATCGTGAGCGCGCGCAGGGCGCACGCCATCGCCTCGTTGACCGCTTCTTGCTTCAGATACAGGTATGCGGCCAGTCCGAGCGCTTCGGCGTCATCGGCGTCATCGTCGAGCACGAGACGGATCAGGTCCGCTGCCAAGAAGAAGTCCTCCTCAAACGCGACCGCGTACGCCGCCCCGAGGCGGCTTGCGCGGTCGGGAGCGACATCCGCTGGATCGGGAGCGGGCTGTCCGTCGTCGTAGACGCCAGCGAGCGCGAAGAACAGCTCGTCTTGACTCGGATCGAGCTCTCCGGCCTTCCGGAAGCCGGGAAGGGCGGTGGCCACCCCCTCACGCTTGAGCGCGGCGACCGCAAGGTTGTACATCGCTCGCGCCTCAGCCGGATCGAGCTCGAGCGCCCTGCGCCACGACGCGATCGCCTCCTCCTCAAACGCGGCCGCCGAGAACGCCTCGCCGAGCTGGACGTGTGCGGTTACGAGGTCTGGCACCACCTCGGCAAGCTCGTGCCACACGAGGATCGACTGGTCCCACATCCCGCCGCGACGGTCGTACGCGAGCCCGAGCGCAAGGTACGCCGGGGCGCACCCCGGGTCGATCTCGATGGCGCGCGACGCGAAGCGGATAGCCTCATCGTAGAAGTCCCCCGACAACATGAGCTCGGCGAAAAGACAGTGTGCTCGCGCGTCCGCCCCGTCAGCGCGCATCGCAACGAAGCACGCGTCGGCGGCAGGTTGAACCTTGCCCTCCCTCGCGAGTCCTTCGGCAAGCGCGAGCTGTGAGCCGCGGGTGGGAACCGTCATGTGACGCTCCCCGGCGCCAGATGATCGCGCACGACCCTGCCGAGCAGCCTCAGAGCGCTCTCCGCTCCCTTCACGACCCCATTCGCGCCCACACTTCGAGCCAGGTGGGGATCGGCGGTGAAGGGACCGCCCGAGACAAGCAAGACGAGGCCGTCGCGGCCGCCCGCTTCGAACATCTCGCGGATTCGCGAAACCGAGCGTGCGGTCGCGATCATCTGAGCGGAGACGATGATGATACGCGCGCCGGTCTCCTCGGCACGCTCGAGGAACTCCGCGGGGCGCACGTCCACGCCGAGGTCCACCACGCGGTAGCCCTCTTCTTTGAGCGCGGCCGCGATGATGTTCTTGTCCATGGCGTGGCGGTCATGGTGCATCGTCCCAATGAGGACTGTCACGCCCGTGTCGCGCGCCGCCGCGGGAGGAGTGACAAACGACGCGACCTGCTCGGCGACGACCGAAGCTTGCGTGAAGGCGTACTCATCAATGGCACCGCTCGCCCACGCCCCGCCGAGCATCGCCATGGCGGGGGCGAACACCGTGTCGAAGAGGGACGCCTGGCCGACGCCGGTAAAACGGGCTTCCTCGATTACCGAGATCGCCGCCGCTGGATCGTGGTCGGCGAACGCCTGGTAGAGACGTGCGACTGCGTCATGTGCCATGCGTCACGCCTCCCCTTTCATCGGCTGTGCCGTATCCGATGGTTCTAACGCCAGTCCAGTATCGCAAAGCCGGAGCTCCGCGGGCAAAACGCGCCGCGCACGTCGGCTGGAGCAGGTGGTAGCGGTGGTGGGACTCGAACCCACACGGCCTTGCGGCCAGAGGCTTTTAAGGCCCCCTCCTGTGCCAATTCGGATACACCGCCTTATCAACCGGACTCTCCGTCTCCGGCGCGCGCAAGCCGCGCCCCAACGTCGAGTACGATTCCATATAGTATGTCGTGCTCGCTCACGATGGTCGAATCCAGCCCCGCTCCTTCTAAAACGGCGTCAAGCACGAGACCGCCGCCTACGATCACGCCCGCGCGCTGCGGGTGCACTCCGGGAAGCATCCGGCGCTCTGCGAGCGTCATCGACGCGAGGCTTGCTGTGATCGCCTCGAGCCGCTCGCGTGCGAGCACGACGCCATGCACACGCTCTGCGTCGTAGACCTCGAGGCGTTGGTCGATCGCGGCGAGGGTCGTAGCGGTTCCCGCGAGGGAGATCGAAACTGATGGTGGACCCGGCATCGCCGAGAAGAACGGTGCGAACCGCTCGCGCACCCAGCGGCGCGCCCGTTTCAGCTCGAGCGCATCGGGCGGGTCTGAATGAAGATAGGTCTCGGTCACCCTCCGCGAGCCCACGTCGATCGACGCGGCGTGGCGGATCGCGACCCCCGTGCCGCCCGAATCGCCCCAGACGAGCTCGGTCGAACCTCCGCCAACGTCGTTAACGAGCACACCGTCGCCCTCGATGCCCCACAGGGCGCCCGAGAACGCAAGCCTCGCCTCCTCGTATCCGGATACGATCTCTGGCGCCACACCCAGCGCTGAGAGCCGCGCCGCGAACTCAAAGCTGTTGGCGGCGTCGCGTGACGCGGAGGTCGCCACGCAGCGGTACTCCTCCACGCCCAGGCGGATCATCGTGGCGGCGTATCGCGCGATGACCTCCTCGACACGCTCCATCGCCTCGGCGGAAAGAACTCCGGACTCAACGAGGCCCTCGCCGAGGTGTGTGACATCGGTCGATCGCTCAACCTCGGTGATCTTACCGGCGCTGACATCGGCAACGAGAAGGCGCGCCGTTATGGTGCCGATATCCACAGCCGCCACACGACGTGAATCCGCACCAAGCACGCCGCTCACTACGTCGCCACCCCCGAAGCGGTTCGTGCGCCGCATGCGGCGGTTCGGCACTCGCGTTCGAGCAGCGCACACACGCCCTCACCCACCGCGTCATCGATGTCCGCGAGGTAGGCCGCCACGTGCGCGTGGAGACACTTGGTTGCGAGCGGATCACGCTGCCCAGCCATGCCCACGCCTACGCACGGGTCGAAACCGCCACCCTCGGCACTGCGCGCGGCGCGGTACGCGTCGTCAGCCGCCATCTGTCGACGCGCAAACGATGCGTCGCTCGCGAGGCGCTCAGCCCAGCGCGCGGCATCTCCCGCCGCTTCGCATGCGCTCACCTGACGCGCCAGGGCAGGACAGGTGAGCCAGAAGAGCGTGGGAAACGGTGTCGTGGCTTCTATCGTCGGCGCGGTAGCGATGACCTGCGGGAAGCCGTGACCGCACCGTACCACTGTCCGCCACTGGCCCCGGGGCTCGCGACCCATCTGAACCAGGAGCGTCTCGGCATCGCGTGCTCGAAGCCGTGTGCCAGCAGTGACCATCGTGCGCTACCGTGCGCCGAAGACGAAATCGAGGATGTCGCGCCAGAACGGAGTGTTCGCATCAGCCGCCGGCTCCACACCCGCCTCGGCGGTCATCGTGTTCTCATCGGCATCGATCACGACGTAGAGGTTCTCGCCCTCCCTCACGAAGCCGAGGCTCGTGCGCGCAACCTCTTCCACGCCCTCAGGCGTCTTGAGCCGCTCGACCTGCTCGCGCAGATCGCGGTTGCGCTCCTGAAGATCTGCGAGCTCCGCCTCCAGGCGGTGCTGCTCGCGAGTCTCCGTGTAGCGCATCTTGAGCGGCTCGTAGAGTGACCACACGAGAACGAGAAGCATCGCTGTGACCACAAATGGCAGGAACCACCGGGGCCGCTTGACCCGCGCGGGGCGGCGCGGGGCGGCGCGACGCGCGGAAGCGGGGGTGCGGCTGCGGGAGCGAACGTCGCGCGAGCCGGTGCGCCCGCGCGACGTCGCGCCGGTTGCGGTACGCCCGCGTGCGGCGGTTCGTCTGTTGTTCGTTATGGCCCCTTGCCGCGTCGATTTCTTCGATGCCATAGCTCGGACATCCTGTGAGAAGGCCAACGATCATCTATTGCGGACTTGGGACAAGCCGCGGCTCATGATAGCACAGCGTCCGTATCTCAGTCATCTAGACCTGACGTAGAGGTTGAGGGAGTAAACGGGTTCGCCGTCACATCCCGTCCGATCTCTCTGACGAGGATGAAATCGGTCGCACCCGCGGCCCTGGCCGCGACCCCCGCAGTGATGGCGACCCGCTCGCCGGCGCGCGCATGGCCCGCCTCGACAACAGCGCGGAGCACGTCGCCGAGCATGAGGTCGGTGTCGTCGGCCAGGGGCACAACGAGGGGGCGCACACCCCACACGACCTGCAGCCTTCGCGCCACACTCGCATGGGGCGTCACCGCGATGATGGGCACACGAACCCGGTGGCGCGCAACCGCGCGGGCGGTCGCGCCCGACTGCGTTGCCGTGACGATCGCCGCGAGATCGAGGTCCTCGGCCAGATCACACACGGCGGCACTCACCGCTTGCGTCACGTCGCCGTTCTCTCCCGCACTCCTCCTGTCGCCCACCGGCTCGCCGAGCGACGCTTCCTCTGCGCGGACGATGATCCTTGCCATCGTCGCTACGGACTCCGTCGGGTAGGCGCCGACGGCGGTCTCGGCGGAAAGCATCACCGCGTCGACACCGTCGAAGATGGCGTTGGCCACGTCACTCGCCTCGGCCCGTGTCGGGCGTGGCGAGGACGTCATCGACTCGAGCATCTGCGTAGCGACGATGACCGGGACACCCGCGCTGCGGCACGCGCCAATGATCCGCCGCTGCAGCACCGGCACCGCCTCCGCCGAAGTCTCCACTCCCAGGTCCCCACGAGCGACCATCACCACGTCCGTGGCGTCCACGATCGCTTCGATATCCGCGATAGCCTCGTGTTTCTCGATCTTCGCCACCACAGGAACGTCCGTCTCGCCGAGAAGCCCCCGCAACTGCCCTATGTCTGAGGCCGATCGCACGAATGACATCGCCACGAGGTCGACCCCCGCCGCGATACCCCACTCGATCGCCTCCCGGTCTCGCTGGGTTATAGGATCGATGCCGAGCGTCGTGCCCGGCACGTTGACTCCTTTGTTGGACCCAAGAACACCGCCGGTCGTGACCCGTGTCTCCACCACGCCGTCTCCGATCGCGGTGACTGAAAGCTCGAGCCGCCCGTCATCGAGCAGGAGTCTGTCGCCAGGTCGCAGGTCGCGCGCAAGACCGGGATAGTTAACGCACGCGCGGGAGGAGTCGCCCTCGCACTCCCCGGCGACGAGCATGAACGGCTCGCCGGAAGCGAGCACGGTGTCCCTCGCCATCACGCCGACGCGCAACTTGGGTCCCGCGAGATCGAGCATCACTGCCACCGCCCGCCCGGAACGCTCCGCGGCCGCCCGGACCGCGGCGCACCGTGACTCGAGCTCGGGCAAGCCGGAGTGAGACGAGTTGAGCCGCGCGACGTCCATGCCTGCGGCGATGAGAGCGTCGAGCCGCTCAGGGGCGTCGCTTCCCGGTCCGATCGTCGCGATGATTTTCGCCCGCCTCATCGGTGCCGCCCTTCAATCGAACGGCCCGCTGCGGCCACGCGATCCCGTGGCCGTCAAGCAGCATGGGCCTGGGCTACTCGTCCGCCTACTGTGCGCCTTCGTGTCCGCCAGGCAGGCGGACGATGTGGATCGTGGAGCCGTCCCGACGCACGGTAAGCAGGTCGCGCGCGAGCCGGTGAACCGCCGTGCGCACGTTGCCGTAGAGCCGCTCCGCGCCCTCCGGCTCCGTCACGACCTTGAGCGCGCGGTCCCCGCCCGCGAGCATGTAGCGCACCAGGCGCGTAGCCGCACCGCGCGGCATCGGGTAGGGTACCGCGATCTCGCGCGCGTCACCCGCCCACTCGTCGACGTCGAACAGCGCGGTGTCGCCGGCCTTGGCGGAGAGCTCGCAAAAACGCGCTACCTCGGCTACGAGGATGACCGCCCTGGGACGCTCGGCATGACCGTCTTGGCGGGGAGCTCCGCTTACGAGCCGCAAGTTCACGTCGAGACCGCGCATGGCGGCAGTACGGCCGAGATACGCCCAGTCGAGTGCGCCGTCGTCATCGAGGAGCATGACGACGCGGTCCCTGACGCGGCACGTTAATCTGAAGAGCAGCCGAGCGAGACCGAGGCCCCGCCGAGGCGTGAACGTGACGACAGCGACATCGAACACGTCATCCGCCGCAAGATCCTCAACCATCCCCTGGCGTGTCGTCAGGTTTGGCGCCGCGGCTACATCGCTCGCGAGCAGGCGGCGCAACATGCCCTCCGACGGCTCAAGCGCGGTCAGTTGCCGGGCGCGGCGCAACAGCGGACGAGTCATCAACCCGGTGGCTGCGCCTACCTCGAGCACGTCGACACCTTCGGGCACCTCGGCCAGGAGCGCTTCGACAAGCTCCGGGAATACGCGCTCTTGCCCAAAGTCCATGTCGAAGTTGTTCGCGAGCCGTTCCCTGCGCGCGAGCACACTCTCAAGCGGCACACCGAACTCGTACGGGATGACCGGGGGCTTACTCACGGGGCTGGGGGATCGATTCATGTTGGGAGCATACCCCCATCGCATCGACTCATGCGCGCTCGCGCGTGGAGATGTTGTAGAACGCCTCCATCCCCGGATAAACGGCCGAATCGCACAGCTCCTCCTCTATCCGGAGCAGCTGGTTGTACTTCGCGACACGATCCGCGCGCGCCGGAGCGCCGGTCTTTATCTGGCCGGCGTTCACCGCGACGGCAAGGTCGGCTATCGTGGTGTCCTCAGTCTCTCCAGAACGGTGCGAAATGACACAGGTGTAGCCGGCGCGCTTGGCCATCTCGATGCAATCAAGCGTTTCAGTGAGCGTGCCGATCTGGTTGACCTTGATGAGGATCGAGTTGGCCACTCCCATCTCAATTCCGCGCGCGAGCCGCTCCGTGTTGGTCACAAACAGGTCATCGCCTACAAGCTGGACCCGATCGCCGAGACGCTCGGAAAGCAGCTTCCAGCCGTCCCAGTCCTCTTCCGCCATGCCATCTTCGATCGAGATGATCGGGTACCTCGCAACGAGATCAGCCCAAAACTCGACCATCTCGGCCGAGGAGAGAACGCGCCCCTCGCCCTCCAGGTGATACGCGCCATCCCTGTATATCTCGGTGGTAGCTGGATCTAGTGCGAATACGACCTGCTCGCCGAGGATGTAGCCCGCCTTCTCAACAGCCTCGGCGATCACCTGGAGCGCCTCTTCATTACTGCCGAGGTCTGGCGCGAACCCTCCCTCGTCGCCCACGCCTGTCGCAAGCCCCCGCGTAGAGAGGACCTTTTTGAGCGTGTGGTATATCTCGGCGCACATCCGCAGGCCTTCGGCGAACGTCGGAGCGCCTACCGGCATAACCATGAACTCCTGCAAATCGACATTGTTATCAGCGTGCGCGCCGCCGTTCAGGATGTTCATCATCGGGACGGGCAACACGTGCGCGTTCGCTCCACCGATATAGCTGTAGAGCGTGAGCTCCGTGGACTCGGCGGCCGCGCGGGCTACCGCGAGCGAGGCGCCAAGAATCGCGTTGGCCCCGAGCGCCGCCTTGTTCGGGGTGGCGTCGAGCGCGAGCAGCGTCATGTCGATGAGGCGCTGATCCGTCGCGTCCATGCCGAGGATCTCGGACGCGATGTTCTCGTTGACGTTGTCAACCGCCGCGCGCACCCCTTTTCCGTGGTAGCGAGCCGCGTCGCCATCGCGCAGTTCAACCGCTTCGAACGCGCCTGTCGACGCGCCGGAGGGCACAATCGCTCGCCCAAACGATCCGTCATCGAGGACGACCTCGACCTCGACCGTGGGGTTTCCGCGAGAATCGAGCACCTCACGCGCGTAAACGTCGACGATACTGCTCATCGATCCAGCCCCTCCCTGTTCTTGGCATCGCGCCACAGACGTTCCATCACTTCGATCCCAACCTCAGAAAGCCGCTCTCCGCGTTCGCCCGCCTCACGTTCCATGTGCTCGAAACGGCCGATGAACTTCGTGCACGTTGCTCGCAGCGCTTCCTCGGCGTCGATGCCCTGCTTGCGAGCAAGGTTGACGATCGTGAATAGAAGATCGCCTATCTCGCCTGCGGCGTCAGGGGACCCCGGTTTTGCGGCGCGGAGCTCGTCGAGTTCCTCGTGGACCTTCTCCCACACGTCGTCGAGTGTCTCCCATTCGAACCCCGCGCCCGCCGCACGACGCGAGATCTTCTGCGCCCACATGAGCGCGGGCAGTGCCGCGGGAATGCCAGCGAGCACCTCAGCTCCGTCTTTCTCGTCTCGCTTGATGGCATCCCACGTCTCGGTCACCTCTCCGACAGTGCCTGCGACCGTTCCGCCAAACACGTGCGGATGCCGCCGGCGGATCTTCTCGTGGATGCCGCCCACCACGTCTTCGACCGTGAAACGATCTTCCTCGGCGGCAATTTGAGCGTGAAGCACGATCTGGAGCAGCACGTCCCCAAGCTCTTCAGCGAGTCCTGCCGAGTCACCCGCCTCGATCGCGGCAACCGCCTCGTACGCCTCCTCGATCATGTTGCGGCGCAAAGACATGTGATCCTGGATTCGGTCCCACGGACAACCATCCGGTCCACGCAGGGTCTCTATCGTCCGCACGAAGCCGTAGAAGTCAGCGATTCGATCGACGCGCGATGGGGGGACGAAGACCGCGCTCCCCTGGTGAGGGTCGATTGCGGCAAGCGAGCCGACCGTAGCGCGCGTCAACGCGTAACCGCCCTCGTCGCCCGCCGCCACCACGACCGGATGATCGGGCTGGTAGCACGAGAGAAGACGTTCCGAGACGCGCTTTGCAAGCAGCTTATTGCTCACCCCGGTGACAATGAGATGGGATGTGCGTTGCTCGACAGAAGGCGCGAGTGACCGCGCGTCGATGATGTCGAGGTCAGCGGTCAGGTCGACGTCGAGAGCCATCAGAATCACGTGCAACGGAGACACAGTGGGAGACACGTCGACCGTCGTGTTCGAGCGGTCAAGCAATCCAGTCACCAGACCACCCCGGAGCAGCGGGTATCCAAGACTCACGATCGCGACGTCACCCGCTTCGGCGCGCCGCACGAGCGCGTCAACAACTTCGGGGGTCGACGCTTGTGCGGAAACGCCAAGCCCGGCGAGTGTCACATACTCGATCCCGTGCGCGGCGAGCGTCTCGATAAGCGGGCCGGAAGCGGACGGCACCACGACCGTTTCGGCGGCACGCAGCCGCTCGAGAGAGCGAGGAGGCACGTCCCCGAGAGGGCCATCAACACCCACTATCGCGATCGAGCCCACGGCGTCCCCCTGTCCGAACCGTTCGCACCGAGGGCCACCGGCACGAGACCGGTATCCGGCGCTACTCTCCAGCAGGCGCTTCTCCAGCAGGCGCTTCGGTCTGCTCAAGTTCGGGAATCACGTACTCGATCTCAGCGGCCGCACGAAGCTCCGCGACGAACTCCTGGAACACCTCGGTGTTGCGGTCCTGCAAGATCATTTGCTCGATGAGAGTGGTTACCTCGGTGAGCGGCTGCACGCTCGCCTCGCGCGTCCCTAGCAGCTTGATGATATGCCACCCGAACTCGGACTCCACGAGGTCCGAAACCTCGCCTTCCTCAAGCTTGCCGAGCGCGTCTTTGAACTGTGGCACGTACTGGTTGGGATCCGCCCAGCCCAGATCGCCGCCGTTGGCGCCTGAGCCGTCCTTGGAGTGCTCCTTGGCAAGCGCCGCGAAGTCACCACCCGCACGAATCTCTGCGAGCACGCGCTCTGCAGTCGCCTTGTCAGCGGCGTCAAATAGAATGTGGGCGGCGTTAGTCGCAGCTGCCTCCGTAAACTGATCGGTGTTCTCCTCATAGTACGCGGCGATCTCTTCGGCGGTGACGCCCTCGCTTCCCGCGATCTCCTCGATGAGCTTCTGGGCGACAAGCTGGTCGCGAAGCTGATCACGAAGGTCTTCGAGGGTCATGTTCGCCTCGGTCAGCGCGGCGTCAAAATCCTCGATGCCGGCCTTGATGCCCTCGACCTGCTCATCGATCTCAGCATCGGTGACTGATATGCCACGCTCCTCGGCGGCCTTACGCATCAGAATCGCGTCGATCATGCTGGCAAGAAGGCTGCGCTGGAAATCGAGCAACAGCGCGTCTCCGTTCTCGCCCTCAAACATGTCGCCGTACTGGACTCTGAGCCGCTCAACCTGGGCGTCAAGCTCGGCACGGGTGATCTCTTCACCGTTGACGCGAGCCGCGATATCTTCCGAGCCGCACGCAGCAACTCCGGTAAAAAGCGCCACGGCCACAACGGAAGCAAGAACGGTGCGGGTGAACCTCATCGATCCTCCAGGGGATTCGTGTGAACATGCAACCGCGACAGTATAGCACCG
The DNA here is from genome assembly GCA_018333995.1 of Clostridiales bacterium. Lineage (NCBI taxonomy): Bacteria > Bacillati > Bacillota > Clostridia > Eubacteriales > Clostridiales bacterium. The sequence continues at coordinate 23,751 of JAGXSG010000002.1, forward strand.
ATGAGCGCCTCGGCAGTGGCGGTCACAGAAGCTCCACGATTGACGGCAAGGGCCACCGAGCGATCCCGCTCGAACACGATCGCGCCCATCGCCGCGAGCGGCCCGCGCGACTCGGGCGCAAGCGTGACCGGACCAGCCGTCAGGCGATTGCGCGCGAAGGCCACCCGGCGAAGCCCGGCCTCGGCGGCGAGTGCGCGGATACGCGCGATCGCCACGAGATCTGCCACCTGCTCAGGGGCCGGGCCATACGCCTCGAACATCCCCGCAGCGACCTCGTCGACATCGCCTGCGGTCTCGGCACCCGCGAGACGCCGGTAGATGCGGATGCGCTCATCAGCAGCTGGGATGTACGTTTCCGGCACGAACGCGGGAACCGGCAGGTCGACAGTGATCTCGGGGTGCGCGACTTCTGGTTCACCGCGCACTTCGGCAACGGCCTCGCGAATCATCCCGGCGTACAGATCGAATCCCACAGCGGCGAGGTTGCCATGCTGCTCCGCACCGAGAAGCGAGCCGGCGCCTCGAATCTCAAGATCGCGCATCGCCACCTTAATACCGCTGCCGAGATCCGCGTGGTCGCGTATCGCGGTGAGCCGATCGACGGCCTGTTCAGTCAATGGAGCCGCGGCAGGGAAGAGGAAGTACGCGTACGCATGCACGTGGGAACGCCCAACGCGACCCTTAAGCTGGTAGAGCTGCGCGAGGCCGAGGCGCTGAGAGTCCTCGATGATGAGCGTGTTGGAGTGCGGGTTGTCGATTCCGCTCTCCACGATGGTGGTGGCCACAAGCACATCGATCTCGTTGGCGGCAAAACTCTCCATCACCGCTTCGAGCTGTCTTTCGCCCATCTGCCCATGCGCGACCGCGACTCTCGCCTCCGGCGCCGCTTCGCGTACGCGCGCAACCGCGTCATCGATCGAGCGAACGCGGTTGGAGACGTAGTAGATCTGTCCACCCCGCGCAAGCTCGCGGCGGATAGCCCCGCTCACGATGTCCGGGTCCCACTCACCCACGTGCACCCGCACGGGAAACCGGTTGGGCGGCGGCGTGTCGATGACGCTCATGTCACGCACGCCCGAGAGCGCCATCTGCAGCGTCCGAGGAATCGGCGTGGCCGAGAGTGTGAGCACGTCGATCTGCTCCCGCAAATTCTTGATGTGCTCTTTGTGCTCGACTCCAAACCGCTGCTCTTCATCGACGATGACAAGTCCGAGGTCCTTTGGCGTCACATCGGCCGAGAGCAACCGGTGTGTTCCGATGAGCACATCGACCTCACCTGTGGACAAGCCCTCGAGCGCCGCCTTCTGCTGCGCCTCGGTGCGAAAACGGGAGAGCACTTCGACCCGCAGCGGAAACGGTGCGAAACGCTCGGAAAACGTCGTGAAGTGCTGCTGCGCGAGGATGGTAGTCGGGCACAACACCATCACCTGCGTGCCGTCCTGCGTTGCCTTGAACGCGGCGCGGATCGCCACCTCCGTCTTGCCGTAGCCAACATCGCCGCAGATAAGCCGGTCCATCGGTGTCGCGGCCTCCATGTCGGCCTTCACGTCGGCGATGGCGGCGAGCTGATCGGGGGTCTCCTCAAACGGAAACGCCGCCTCCATCTCGAGCTGCCACGGAGTGTCCGGCGAAAACGCGCGCCCGGTGACCGCGGAGCGTCGCGCGTACAAATCGACCAGGTCGAATGCGAGAGCTCGGGCGGCCTTCCGGGCCTTGGCGGTCGCGCGCGACCAGTCGGCGGTGTTCAGCCGGGTGACACGTGGGGCGCCTCCTTCGGCACCCACGTACTTGGTAACGCGCTCGATCTGGTCGACCGGCAGGTAGAGACGGTCACCCTTCGCGTACTCGAGCACGAGGTAATCGCGCTCAACCCCTAATACCTCTTTGCGCTCAAGCGCCGTGAAGTGCGCGATTCCGTGCGCCGCGTGCACGACGTAGTCTCCAGGGGCAAACGCGAAGGTCGTGCGCGTCGCGTCAGCGGTGCGCGCTCGCCTCCGGGCCGCTCGGCGGGGATAGATGTCGCTCACGCTCACGACCGCGAGGCGAGCTTCGTGTACGACGTATCCAGAGGGCACATCGGCGTCGTCGAGATGCAGCACGCCAGCCGTAAGACGCGTCCGCACCGCCTGCTCTGGCAAGGCTGTCGGCCCTGCCGCGGGAACCTGCCCGCCGTTCTCGGTACCGGAAGCGGTGTGCGGACCGCGGCGCTCGGCCACGAGGTCGACGAGCGCCACACCCGCGGCGGCAAGCGTGTCGGCGATGCGGCGGCGGGTGCGGCGGTCCGGGACTGCGAGCACGACCGCGTGACCGGTCGCCAGCAGCTCCCGGATGCCTGCGACGAAGCGCTCCTCGCCTCCCGCGACCTGCGGCCTTTGCGCGCTGATCTCCGCGTCAACCACGCCGTCCGCCCGCAAGAGCGCAAGCAGGGTGAGCCGCTGCCGGCCACCGCCAACGTCGAGACGCGCTGGCGGGACGACGAGTCCTTCCGCCGAGACGCCCGCTTCGCGCGCCGCCTCCACGAGCTCGTCCGCGCGGCGGGTCACGTCATCGAAGAGCGAGCGCGGCTCGGCGACGGTAACGAGAACCTCGGGCGCGAGGTAGTCTGTGAGCACGCCGACCTGGCGGTAGAATACCGGCAGGTAGCGCTCGACGCCGTTGAAGTAGATGCCCTGTTCAATGAGCTCGAGGTGGCGTGCGATATCGGTCTTGCGCAGTGACTTTTCCTCGAGCGCGCGCCGAGCGGCGGAGGCAGCCCGGGAGCCAAGCACCACCTCACGGCATCCGAAGATCTCAGCGCGTCCCGCGTCTCCGATCGTCTGCCCAGTCGAGGGGATGAAGCGGCGCAAGGTCTCGATCTCGTCGCCAAACAGTTCGGCGCGCACGGGAGCGGTAGCGTCTGACGGATAGACGTCGAGTACGCCACCGCGCACTGCGAAGGTGCCGGGCTCGTCAGCCGCATCCCGGCGCTCGTAGGCCATACGGGCGAGCCGTACCGCCGTCTCCTCAAGATCAATCTCCGCACCAGGCTCGAGCACGAGCGGCTCGAAGACGTGCGAACCCTGCGGCGGAAGCGCCCGCACAAGCGCGCGCGTCGACGCAACGACCACCACGTCGCGTCCGGTGCTCAACGCGTGCAGAGCGCGGGCTCGTGCGCCCACAACACCCGGGTCCGGCGCCTCGTCCGACCACGGGGCGTCCGCGCGCTCGGGAAAGCGCAACACCGTCCCGGGACCCAGATACACCGCGGCTTGGCGCGCGTATCGCTCGGCGGCCTCCTCCCCCGCGACCACCACGAGCGTGGGGCGGGGAGCGGCCGAGAAGAGAGCCGCTGTGAGCAACGGACGAACGAGGCCCGGAGCGGCGACGGTCACGTCCTTGCCCAATGCGAGCGCGTCGCGAACCGTCGTGTAGGCTTGCCCGCTCTCGAGTGCGGTTCTGATGGGGTCGAGCAGGGACATCGGGACTCCTCGGCACCTTCTGGACACGGCAAGAACCCGCTCTCGGCGTACCGGGGCGGGGTGTCTGAGAGTATAGGCGGATATCTCGGCGGTCAAGGTGCTGGCGTTTGCGGTCACCGGACAAGTCGTGTCCTCGCCCAGATCACGAGCTTGAACCGGGTGAAAGGCAGAGTATCCCCCAGGACTGCCAGCTCCACGGGTCGCCAGCCGTGCCGTCGTGCCGCAGGTGCCGAGACTCAGTCGAGCTGTAGCCTGCTTGCGTACTCATAGGGAATGGTCTCGCGGTCGCTCGTCTCAGACCACGCAGGTTCCCGATGCGAAAACGCAGTGATGTCAGAAGCGGTCCAGTGAGCGAACTTCGAAGCGACGTCCTTCAGGGTCTGAAGCTCTTGCGCATCGAAGACTCCCGTGTCGGCTGGTCTGAGCGCTCTGAACACCGTGCCGGTGCAATCGCCGGCATCGAGACACTCCTCGCTGAGCGCGGCCTGATCGACGAGCGACGCCTGAAGGGTGTAGAAATCCGCAGGTACCGGTCCAAACTGCATGTGCACATAACGGCTGCCGGAGATTGCACGTCCGTGGCGCCTGTGGTGGAGGAAATCCGCGTAGAACAACAGCTTATTCAGCTTGGTTCGCCACGTTTGGGCTTGGCCAGCGAAGTACACCATCATCTCGCCCAGCTTCTTGACGTCTTTGCCAGCAGCGTAAGCTGCGGAATCCTCCTGGACGAGCAATGCCTCGTGCTCATCTGAAAGCGAGATGAGGCACTCCTCCACGGTACGTCGCTGTTCCTGCGTGACCCGCTCTCCGCTGCGTTCGAGTAGCTGGCGCATGTTGGCGGGCTGCTGCGCCAATCGAAGCATCTGGTCATGGGCAGCCGACTGGATGGACCCCGTCTCGTAGCGAGCAAGCGTCACCTCGCCCCATCCGAGGAGGCGAGAGAAGGCCTTCTGGCCGAGACCGTACATAGACCGGATCGCACGGATCTCCTGTGGTTGGAGCAGTCCGTGACGCGAACGGTAAATCGCGTAGGCGTCGGTGAGGGTCTGGTCGTCGAGGGCGACATCGAGCATGTCGGTGCCGCACACTTCGCAGACAGCAACCTGCGCCTCGACGGTGATCTCTTCACCCTTGACTGGATACGTCTCGGTGCGCTTCTCAATACGCGATTCGGTCTCGCGCATGCATTCTCCGCAGAACGGCATGAGTGTGTCTCCCTGCTTTCTGTTATGTCTCTTCTGCTGTCGTTCGCTACTTCGTGAAGGGGAAGGTGAAGGGCCTCTCCTGACGATGGAAGGAGATAACGCAGCCGACTGGTTCTTCGTCAGCTATTCCGATGGTGACCTTGACGTAGATGCCGTGCTCTTCGATGTAGATTCCGAAGTCGCACGTTAACTCATCGGAGAACTGCGGGTGTACATTCTCCCATGGGAGGTTCAGTGCTTGAGTCGGCTCTAAAGCCGCAACCCGATCGAGCATATCTGTGACCGAGAGACCTAACTCAGCAAGCGTATCCATACTGACCTTGCGGCCGTCTCGGCGGTAGCCTAGGCGTCCTAGAGATCGGGCCTCACGAACAAGACCGAGGAAGCATATGAGTTGGTGTGGAGCCATACCGGCACGTCCTTCCAAACAACCTCACCATACCGGCCTCCTCTCGGTCTCGGTGCCGGAGCACCGAAGCGGTGGTATCAAATGATACCGCCATCTTCGCAAAGGCGCAACCCCCCCCCCTCTCCCGCCATCCTCACCTGGTATCCTGCTCTCACACAACTGCGCGAGCAGCTCGAAGAGGCGCGCGGGCTGAAGTTCGGAATCCCTCGGCCTGCCTGCGGAACAGGCGATCGGGCTCCTCGGCGAGACGTGTCACGACGTGTACCTGAACGACGTCGCGTGCTGGCGGTGCGTGCCTGCAAACGTGTGGCGCTACACGATCGGCGGGTACCTGGTGATTAAGAAGTGGTTGTCGTATCGGGGGCGCTACTCGGGCGAGATCTGCGGCCGGAAGAGGCGCGCTACGTCGGGGAGATGTCGCGTCGGATTACCGCAATCGTGCTTATGGGCCCTGAACTCGACGCGAACTATAAGCGCGTGAAGGCGGATGTGTGGGAGTGGTAGTCTTGCCGGAGACGGAGTGCGGTGGCCGCTGACCCCCGATATGGCGGTCATGCAGATTGCTCATTCAGGGGTTAGACAAACAGCTGGCGTACGAGTGTGATGCAACAGGGAGGCGGCGTGGATCCACGCGGCGGTGCATATTCCGATAAACGTGTCGTGGCTGAGAAACTCGCCCGTGTAGGAATTGGTCCTGCGGCACCCATTAATGCTTTCGTTGACTCTCTGCGCAAAGCGAGACCATCGTCCTCAGTCCCGTACGTTGATCCCGACTGTGGCGGAGTTGAAGCTCGAGTGCTGATGTTGTTCCAGGATCCTGGACCAATGGCGGCCCAACCCAAGGGCAGCGGCATGTTGTCGATAAGTAACGATGACCCGTCCGCAAAGACCTTGTGTCAGGTGCTCGCGGAGGCGGCTATTCCTTGGAGTGAGGTGGTTCCGTGGAACGCTATTCCTTGGTACACCGGTGGAGCCAATTCCGCGGCTGACAAGTTGCAGGGACTGCTCACCCTTGGCCCTTTGACCGCCTTGCTGCCTCGTCTGTGTGTTGTGGTCACATTTGGTGGCACGGCAGCGCAGTCATGGCATCGTGCTGTCGCACAAGTTCCGGAGCTGTCGTGCTACACGCATATTTCCACACTGCATCCAGGAGTCGGGGGATTGACCAACGGATATCGGCAGAAAGCCCCGGTCGGTCGCACACAGCTGCTTCGCGACCTTGTCGAAGCACGCTCGCTGCTGACATGAAGCTGTTATCTAACCCGGGCGTCGAGCAGAAAGCGCCGTGTGAGTTAGGCTCAGGTTCGGATCGGGCGTAGGCGCTTCAGCTCACGCCAAAGACGTTAGCGGGAGAGCGCATAGGGTTCGTGTACGAGGGCAATCTTCAAACCGTACGCCCTCTGACAGTTAGGAGGCAGGATGCATGAGCGCAAGGTCCACCTCGACGGGCGTGAGCTCACGATTCGTGAGGGCCGACTCGAGTTAGGCGACGTCTCTTTCGATCCGACCAATCCTAGGATCCAGTTCCAGCTGGACACCTCCTTGTCCGACAAGGAGCCAACCCAAGAGCAGCTTGGGTTTGCTCTAGTCGTCGGCAACGACAGCTACGCCAAGCTCCGCGAGAACATCGAAAGCAACGGCGGCATCGTCAACCCGATCTGGATCGCGCCCGTCGATGACGGATTCGTCGTTGTCGAGGGGAACACACGCCTTCAGGTCTACCTCGACTTGCACGAAAAGTACCCGAACGACGACAAATGGAAGTCGATTCCGGCCTTCCTGCTGCCGGAGCAGTTCACCAGAGATCAGATTAACTTCATTCGTCTAGAGGCCCATCTGTTTGGGACTACCCCCTGGGACGCTTACGAGAAGGCACGCTATCTCTACCGCCTGAACGAGGAGGAGGACTACTCGGTCGAACGGCTGGCCCGAATGACCAAGCTGACTCCCTCGGACATTCGCAGTAGCATCCAGGCTTTTCGCGACATGGATGAATACTACTTGTCCCGATTCGGCGATCCGGGTGAGCATCAGAAGTTCAGCTACTTCGTGGAATTCCGGAAGAACGCAGACCTCAAGCGGCTGGTCAAAGAGGGTCAGCTCAATATTGTCGACTTCTGCACGTGGGTCGGTGAGGGCAAGTTCAGCCGAGGTGAGGATGTTCGCCGCCTCGGCACAGTGCTGAAGGACCCCCAAGCCCGTCAGGCTTTGATCGACTACGACTTCGAGACTGCGTTGGAGCAGCTGGGACAGGTCAACCCGGCCGCAACCAGCCCGCTGTTCGACAAGATCCAGGACGTCTCGATCGGGATTCGAAAGATGCCATTCTCCGAGATCGAGGGCATCCGGCGCGGACAAGAACCTGCCAAGGTTGCCTTGCTGGAGGAGCTGGCCGCCACTGTCAACTCGTTCATGGCCAGCCTCAAGGATCGCAGTGCCAACTAGGCAGCATCAGCGAATTCTCGCCATCGTGCTCAAGGCCATGAGCCAGCGGGGCTTCTCGCTGGTTGCAGTCGACGGTAAGACCGAAGGCTGGGATCAGCTCGGGCTGGGCCGCCCAGGCGATTTCGGACGCCATCGACCCGATGCGGTCGGTATCCAAGCTGACGGCACTATCGGCATCGCTGAGGCCAAGACGGCCGATGATGTTGCGTCCCCCCGGACTCGCGAGCAGCTCGAGGATTTCCTGGCTCCTTCTGACGTCGACTATGCCGCTGTCTTCTTCGGCTACCCTCGCAGCGCTGATGGTGTCGTCAAGAGTTTGCTCATGTCCATCGGAGCAATCAACTGTCCACAGCTCGAGCTAATCCCCGTCCCAGACGAGTTGCTCGATGCGAAGTAGGACCCCGCAGGACTTCACGCCGCGCACCAAGCCGCTTCCGCATCAGCGCGAGGCGATCGAGTACGTGATCAAGACCCCTGAGGCGGCGCTTTTCGACGAGCAGGGTCTTGGCAAGACCAAGATCATCATCGACGCCTTCTCTGAGTTGATGCGTCGGGGCGACATCGACGCTGCACTCGTTGTGGCGCCGATGGGGCTGGTCTACAACTGGGAAGCCGAGATCAGCAAGCACTCTCACCTCGTACCGGTCGTGCTTCGAGGCAACGGTCGTCAACGCAAGTACCGTTTTCTGTCGGGGGCCAATTTCTATCTGGTCAACTATGAGGGAGTCGTCGCCCAGCGGGATGTCTTTCGCAAGATGATCCAGACGCGCCGCTTCGCCATCGCGCTGGACGAGGCTACTCGCATCAAGGATCCGCATACCGAAACTGCCAAGGCGCTCTTCGCGATCGGCGAGCATGCCTCGCACAAAGTAATCATGACCGGGACGCCCATCGCCAATCGGCCGGTCGACCTGTGGTCTCAGTACTTCTTCCTGGACGGCGGACGACTGCTCGGAACTGATCACAGATCTTTCGCCAGTACCTACGACCCCGACTGCGAAGGCGTCGAGGATCGGCTTGAGGATCTGTCGGCCCTCATTCGGGCCAACTCGATTCGTCGCCTCAAGAACGACGTACTCGAGTTGCCGGATAAGGTCTTCATAGTCCACGAGATCCCCCTGGCCGGACCACAAGAGCAGATGTACCGCGACTGTGCCGATGAGCTGATCGTTCAGTTGCGCTCCATGTCAGGGCAGGCATACATCCGCGAGATCGACAACGTTCTCGAGCGCCTGCTTCGCCTGGTGCAGATCGCCAGCAATCCTGGGCTCTTGGACCCCATGTTCGCTGCACCAGTGGCCAAACTCAACTATCTGGATGAACTGGTCGACCGCCTGCTTGACCAGCATGAGAAGTTAATAGTCTGGTCGGGTTTCGTCGACAACATTGAGACCGTCGTACAGCGACTGAAGCGCTACCGGCCGCTAAGGATCCACGGTGGTGTGGGAATCGAAGAACGTGCCGAGATCGTCGATGCGTTCCAGGAGCGAGATACTAACCGTGTACTGGTCGCCAATCCGGCCGCCGCGAGGGAAGGGCTGACTCTCACGAAGGCTAGCGCGGTGGTCTACCTTGACCGCAGCTTCAACCTTGTAGACTACCTGCAGTCGCAGGACAGGATTCACCGGATCGGCCAGACCCGAGAGTGCGAGATTCACAAGTTGATCGCCTCTGGAACGGTCGATGAGTACGTCGATGCCGTCATTGAGTTGAAGAGCAGCGTGGCCGGGTTCGTCTACAGCCCGAGCGACGCAGGCAAGGCGCAGATGACACAGCTGCGTGATGAGAAGGACGAGATCCTTCGGTTCCTAGAGGAGGGCGAGGCGTGACTGACAACACACTGAGTGTACAAGGGCGACAGATCCCGTATGAGCTCAAGATTCTAAGCATATACGACCTGCGCTACTACGCAGAGAACCCTAGGATCAACTACATTATCTCGACCCATGACGGCGAGGTAACGCAGGAGATCATCGAACAGAAGCTGCTGGCTCTCGATACGACCAAAGACCTCGTTAGGGACATCGAGGAGAATCAGGGGCTGATCGAAGAGGTGCTGGTAATCGGCGACGAGGTCGTCGAAGGCAACACGCGTTTGGCGGTCTACAGGCGGCTGGCCAAGAAGCACCCCAACGACCCACGCTGGAAGACGATCCCGGCGAAGGTGCTGTCTTCCGAGATTCGGCCGCAAGAGCTCTTCTTCATCCTCGGCACGCTCCACATCAAGGGCAAGAACGAATGGAGTGCCTACGAGAAGGCGGCCTACATCTACCGGATGGTTCGCGAGCTGGACTACTCACCGCAGGATGTTGCTAAGCAGCTTGGACATCAAGCTGGCACGGTCGAAGCCATGCTCAAGTCCTATGAGACGATGCGAGACATCTACCTCCCTCAGGCAACCAAGGATTCCGACGATTTCGAGACCCAGGATGCGCTTCGCAAGTACAGCTACTTTGAGGCCTTCTATCGTCAGAAGGATCTGGCACTTCGGGCACGAGAGACGCCGCTATTCGTCGAGGAGTTCTGCGAGTGGGTCATCGCCGACGTATTCCCCAAGGCCGACAGCGTCCGAACCGAGTTGCCGAAGATCCTGAACAACAAGCGTGCCTCCAGGACCTTCTACGCCCTCGTCGATACCGAGCCGGAAGCTGCGTTTGAAGAGGCCGAACTGGTTCTGCATGAAAGCAAGCCTGAGCAGATGGATCCCTTCTACATGGGTGTGAAGGAGTTCCGCGACTTGCTCCAGAACGCGTCAGTCGAGGAGATCAAGGCCGACCTCGAGGCGGACGGCCCACGCGCAAAGGCGTGCCGTGACCAACTGAAGCGATGCCACAAAGAGCTCGTCCGCTTCTGCCACCTGCTTGGCCTGGAATAGCGACGGAGTCCATTAAGTGCAGTCTGTCCTGCTGGTCGAACCTGACTACAAGAATAAGTTCCCGCCGCTCGGACTCATGAAGCTCGCCACGTACTTCCGTGAGCAAGGCGTTCTCGTTGAGTTCGTCAAGGGCAAGTCGCTGACGCACCGTCAGCGGCGATGGGACGCCGTCTTCGTGACCACCCTCTTTACATGGGAGTGGAAGCGGACGGTTGAGACGATTCGCTACTACGAGAAGTCGACCGGAAGCCCGACCGTCTACGTTGGGGGCATTGTCGCGACCCTGATGCCCGACGAGCTTCGCAAGGAAGCTGGTGCGACCGTAGTGACCGGACTGCTGGACCAGCAGGGCAAGCTCGGCTTGCCTGGGGACGACCGTATCGACTCGATGGTCCCTGACTACTCGATTCTCGACGACATCGAGTACAAGTACCCAGTGGAGGACGCCTACTTCATCCATGCCACGCGTGGATGCGTCAACCGATGCGCCTTCTGCGCCGTTCCTAAAGTGGAGCCAACGTACAAGAGCTATCAGCCGATAATCGACCAGATCACAGCGATCAAGGAAGCCCACGGCGAGAAGCGCGACCTGGTTCTCATGGACAACAACACGGTCGCCTCGCCCAAGTTCGACAAGATCATCGACGAGATCATAGAAGCTGGGTTCGGCGCTGGTGCGCGATTTGGAGCCCGCAAGCGGCACGTGGACTTCAACCAGGGGCTAGATGCGCGGCTGCTGACCGAAGCGAAGATCAAGCGTCTTGCGGAGACCTCCATCTGGCCGCTTCGGATTGCGTTCGACAGCCTCGACGTTCGTGATGACTACGAGCGAGCGGTGCGTTGGGCGGCGAGAAGCGGGCTTACCCGGTTGTCGAACTATGTCCTGTTCAACCACGAGGACACCCCTCAGGACTTCTACGACCGGCTTCGGCTGAACGTTGAACTCAATGAAGAGCTCGGCACCAAGATCTACTCGTTCCCAATGCGCTACAGCCCGGTGATGCGAACCGACCGCCGTTACATAGGCGAGCACTGGACTTGGCGCTACGTGCGTGGGGTGCAGTGCATCCTCAACGCCACGAGAGGGGTGGTTGGTGTCAAGAGGGAGTTCTTTCTTCGGGCCTTTGGCGCCAACTCTGATGAGTTCGTCGAACTGATCAGCATGCCTGAGGACTACATCATGAATCGCGAGGCGCATGAAGATTCAGACGCGAGAGAGTGGAGAGAGTGTTACCGTAAGCTGTCACAGTCCCAGCTGGCAGACTTCAAGTTGCGAGCACTGAACGGAAAGCTTACTGTGCTTGGCTCGGGTGACCAAGACGTGGAGCGCTTGCTTGCGCACTACTAGCTCAGCCACTCTCGAGATGGTGGCGCTCCACGCCAACCCGCGCGTCCAGCAGACTCGAGCACGGGAGCGTCCGCCGCGCCTCGTAGATGACGCGCAAAAACGTTAGTCGTAGCAAGAATCCGGTTTGGTTCTGGTAAGGCCGGGGGCGTATCATCGAACCATGAACACGCCAGCGATCGACATCAACAAGCTCGCGCCTGAGGAGCGTCTCGCCTTGATCGGAGACCTGTGGGACAGCCTCCGCACCAAGCCCGAGGTGTTGCATATCTCTCCAGCGCAGCAGAAGGTGCTTGACCGGAGGCTCGACGAGCTCGACAGCGGCGACGCCGCAGTCATCTCCTGGGACGACGCCAAGCGGCGGCTTCGCGACTAATCGGCGTGCGCAGCGCCTGGTTCCTTATATCGGCAGTCTCGGACGTGGCGGAGGCGCGCGACTGGCATGAACTCCAGCGGCCGGGACTCGGCGACGAGTTCATTGATGCCGTGGATTCGGCGGTGGACTCCGTTCTCGGTTTCGCTGCAGCACATCCCGTTGTCTACCGCAGATCTCGCCGCTTCTTGCTGCCGCGCTTCCCATACTGTCTGTACTACCGCGTCGATGACGCCGGGATCATCGTGGTCGCCTGCCTACATGCGGTTCGCGATCCGGAGCATCATCGGCGTCGGTCGCGTGCTAACACGCGCTTCGTGACGCGCGAGAGGTTGGCGTATCCTGTAAGCGCAAGCCGCGCAAGTTAGGCGCCAAACACGTTGGTCGCACAGGTAGACCCGCAGTTCAGCAACTCTTCATATCAGGACCGAGCAATGCTGATGTGTCGGCGGCTCGTGTTGCAACGCCTGTACAACGCGGCGTGGTTCATTACTGGCGACGGCCAAGGCACCGTTCAGGGTATTCGGGAGCCAGTGCGGGATCTGTCCTGGGTGAAGTTCGAGGCATCAATACGCGGGCGCGTAGCAGAGATCCTCGCCTGACGACAAGATCGACGTTATCGTGGGGGCACGCTCCATTCGCCCGTACCTGGAGCAACGTCCCGATATTTGTATCCGGGAACGACTCTGACCAGCAGGGATAGCCTTGGAGGCCTGATCGGGAAGATCAAGAACGCGTCAAGAGACTCGCGTCTCAAGGAACTTGAGCCGACACTCCGAGACCTCGAGGAGCTCGACGACGCTTCCCTTCCGTCCGCTCATGCTTCAGATGACGTGCCAGACATGCCTTTGCCTGGCAGAAACGAAATACGTCGCTACGCGAACATGGCGTTGTCATTCAGCTAGCGCTAACAGTCGCGGGATTGGGCTAGCTCTTGGAGATGAGCGGCGAGCGAAGTGAGTCAGATGCGCGTGTTCGGTGCGCGGACGTTCGCCTCCTAGAGGCTACCTCTCTACCGCGGTTTGTCGGTGTCGATGCCATTGTTAGGCTCCATCGGGCGACGCCAGGCTACTCCGCACAGCATCTAGGCTACCATGGACGTCCACGATTCGAGTCTCGACGAGCAACCGCGATGGGAGTCAGAGAATGCACCAGCCAATGCGACGCAGGCGACAGCTTCTCCCGGAAGAGGAGACCGTGGCCATGCTCGATGCCGCAACCTCGGGCGTTCTTGCCGTAATGGGCGAGGATGGATATCCGTATGCCGTACCCCTGAGCTTCGCCTACGAAGACGGCAGCCTCTACTTCCACTCGTCGAGGGCCGGGCACAAGCTCGACGCCATCGCCCATAGCGATAAGGCATCGTTTTGCGTGATCGCCGACGACGACGTGGTCCAGAGCACGTTCACCACGCATTTCCGCAGCGTGATCGTGTTCGGTCGCATTGGCGTGCTTTCCGATGACGAGCGCAGACGTCACGCCCTCATGCTGCTCGCCGAGAAGTACTCGCCCGACTACCTCGATGACGCCGCCGCGGAGATCGAACGCAGCTGGAACCGCATGTGCGTGCTCGAACTGGTAGTCGAGGAGATGACTGGCAAGGCCGCGATCGAGATCATCGAGGAGCGCGATCAGAAGGCGAAGGCCGCCGAGTAGAACGACGCCTTCGCGTCGGCCATCCGCTTGGATGTGCCCAACATGGTGCGGTTGAGCCGCAACCAATAACGCTCAGGTCAGTGTACCTTGCATTGTCCGATCAAAACGCTTGTCAGGTGGCGCGAGCGGCTTGGCCATGAACAGCGCACCCCCGGCCTCTGGCAGATACGTGGCCTGCGCGAAGCCGGCGGCCTCGTAGACGAATCGAGCACGGACGTTGCTCTCAAGCACCTCCAACGTTAGCTTGCAGCACCCGTCCGTAATGGCGCGGTCAGACACCGCGTCTAAGAGTGCGCGACTCACACCCCTGCCCCGCGCGTCCGGCACCACGTAAAGGTCGTGGATGTTGATCAGTGGCGCCGCCGCGAAGGTCGAGTAGCCGAAGAAACACACCGCGACACCGATGGGTCGCGCGCCGTCGTAGGCCAGGAACACGAGGGTCGTCGGATGATCGCGCAGACCCGAGGCAAGCCGGTCGCGTACGTCAGCGGCGAGGGGGGCTCCGTCCGCAAGAGGATCCTGGGAGTACGCGTCGATCAGATCGACGATCGCGGATGTGTGCTCCCGGTCACCCAAGTCGGCCTCGATGACCTCAACGGACACGCCCTTCACCTGTTCTCCGTCCATCCAACGTGTGGCGGATGAGCGGCGGCTCACCCGCTTGCTTGATTGTAGCGCTCGCGACCGTCCGATCCGCTTGTTCGAGAGTTACGGGCTACAGCTGCGGTCGTATCCGCACCCTTCCCGCAGAGACCACAGTGAACGCGCCCTGCATCTCGTCAGCATGCTCTCGAATCGCCGCCGCAACGAAATCCGACTTCTGAGCGGGCGTGAGACCAGCGAGCCGTACCAGGAGAACACCGGAGACCACGCGTCGAAGGCGGAACACGAGCTCACCGAAGTCCTTATCGACGGTGATGAGAATCCGACCCGCGGCATTGGCACGGTCGACGCCCTCGTCAGCAAGCAACCTCACGCGACGGACTTGGGAAGTGGATAGGCGACGTCTGCGCGAAGGACCTCGGCGCCGAAGCGCACAGCGGCGAGCACGTCGTCGCGGGTCAGACAAGGGTGGGCCTCGAGGATCTGCTCAATCGACTCGCCGGCACCAAGCTCGTCAAGGATGGTCTCGACCGTCACGCGGGTGCCTTCGACAACTGGCTTGCCCATCATGACGTTTGGGTCAGACACGATACGAGATGACATCTCAAGAACACCTCCTTGGACTCTCTACGAAGATACCCCGACAAGTGGAGTCGCCGCCGCCTCCCGCCACCCTCGCCTGATATCCCGCTCTCACACAACTACGCGAGCAGCTCGGAGAGGCGATCGGGCTGAAGTTCGGAATCCCTCGACCTGCCTGCGGAACAGGCGATCGGGCTTCTCGGCGAGACGTGTCACGACGTGTACCTGAACGACGTCGCGTGCTGGCGGTGCGTGCCTGCAAACGTGTGGCGCTACACCATCGGCGGGTACCTGGTGATTAAGAAGTGGTTGTCGTACCGCGGGCGTGCGCTGCTGGCGCGGGATCTGCGGCCGGAAGAGGCGCGCTACGTGACCGAGACGGTGTGTCGCAGCGCTCGTGCTGATGGGGCCGGAGCTCGATGCAAACTACGAGCGCGTGAAGGCGGATGTGTGGGAGTGGTATTCTGCCGGAGACGGAGTGCAGCGACCGCTGACCTCCGATATGGCGGTTATGCAGACTGCTCATTCAGGGGTTAGAGCGACGGGATGCCTGGCCTGGATTGCCAGCGCGATCCGTCCCGGGAGGCAGGGGCTTAAGGGCTCCTCGGCAGGAAGCGGGCCAGCGCCAGCCGGGGGTGTACGGAAGCGGGGGAGTGGGGCCGCCGGTGCCTGAAGGGTGTCAGCCGCGTGCTCTAACACGCGCTTCAACTCGACGCGCAGGAGGTTGGCGTATCCTGTAAGCGCAAGCCGCGCGAGTTAAGCGCTACTACGTTAGCGGTACAGCCAGGTCACCCTCACTTGGCGGAAGCTCCAAAAGGGTATACATTCTATACTGGAGCCGAGCGAGGGATGCGATGCCGTACACGTTCGAGTTCGACGAGGCCAAGAACTGTGCCAACAAGGTCAAGCACGGTGTCGACTTCGTCGAGGCGCAGGAACTTTGGCACGACGACAACCTGCTACTCGCAGCTAGTCGCTCGGAGACCGAACCGCGATTCTTGATCATCGGGATGATCGACGGCAAGCACTGGTCAGCGATCGTCACCTATCGCGGCGAGACGATTCGGATCATCTCCGTGAGGAGATCGCGGGTACGGGAGGTGGAAGCGTATGAAGGCCAGTGAGCTGGACAAGAAGTTCGACGAGGGTGTCGAGGACGTCATCGACGAGTTCGACCTGTCGACAGCGATGCGGCCCAACCGCGAGCAGAAGCGCGTAAACGTCGACTTCCCACTGTGGATGGTCGAGTCGCTTGACCGCGAAGCCAGCCGTCTTGGGGTGACCCGGCAGTCAATCATCAAAGTATGGATCGCGGAGCGGCTCGAGAAGGCCGGCTAACCCCTGATTTCAAGTCCTGAGTTCAAGTTTGAATCGCAACACACGGCCTTCCTGAGCAACTCCCTACGATCATGCATAGCCCAAGCCCGAGGTGCTGCATATCTCTCCAGCGCAGCAGAAGGTGCTTGACCGGAGTGGTTGTACCGTAGGAGGTGCACCCAATGCCGCTACTACTCCGAATCCGCAAGCACGGCGGCGAGCATCTCCGCCGGTAATTCGTCGCCGCCGGTGCCCCGGCGTCGCTCGGCGCTCGCGCTTCGCTGAGCCGCGCCGCGCCGCGTGAAGCGCCTGGTAGTATCATCATCTGGCCGAGAAAACCGCTCGCGACCCGACGGAGGCAGCGATGCAACGCGCCGAGCGCGCACGCGTCATCATGGACCGGCTCGCCAAGATCTACCCCGACGCGCACACCATGCTCGAGTACGACACGCCGTTCCACCTGCTCATCGCGGTGATCCTCTCGGCGCAGACCACCGATGCCGGCGTCAACAAGGTCACTCCGGCGCTCTTCGAACGCTTTCCCCAACCCGGCGACCTGGCAGGTGCCGATCCCGCGGAGGTCGAGGGCCTCATCCGATCCACCGGCTATTTCCGCAACAAGACCAAAGCGATCATCGGCGCGGCCCAGCGCATCGTCGTGGAGTTCGACGGGCAGGTGCCCGACACCATGGAAGGTCTCATCAGCCTGCCCGGCGTCGCACGCAAGACCGCCAACATCGTCATCTCAAACGCGTTCGGCATCGTCGAGGGCATCGCGGTTGACACCCACGTCCTGCGACTCGCGCACCGCTTTGGGCTGTCGACCGAAAAGGATCCCGATAAGGTTGAGCGTGACCTGATGGAACTGTTCCCGCGCGACGTGTGGTTCCACGTCAACTACCGGTTCATCGACCACGGACGCGCGATCTGCACCGCCAAACGCCCAGCGTGCGGCTCGTGCGCGCTCAACGACGTGTGCCCGAGCGCGTTCGCGATCACGGGGTGGCGCGAGACGGTCGCCTGAATGTCATCCGGCGATGTCAGGCGGCGGATGCGGCAGACGGTGCGCCACACGAAACGTGACGATCGAGCCACACCCCGGACTGCTCCGTACACTGATCTCCCCGCCGAGCAGACCGGCCAGCGTCCTGGAGATCATCAAGCCGAGTCCCTGCCCCTTCAGACGCGGCAGGCCGCCATCGAGGCGGTGCGCATGCGCGAAGAGCGCGTCGGCTTCACCGGGAGTGATACCTGCGCCTGTGTCTTCAACGACAAAATCGACTCCGTGTTCACCCGTCACGACCGCGAGCGCGACGAAACCGCTGTCCGTGTACTTGACGGCGTTGGCGGCAACGTTGATGAGCACTTGTTCGACTCTCCTGCGATCGCTGTAGAGCACAGCCTCACCTGCCGCCGGAGCCACCCGCAATGCAAGACCGCGTTCCTCGGCGAGCGGACGCACGATCCCTGCGACCGAATCGAGGACCTCGTTAGCGTCGAACTCCTCGGCAACTAAAACGATGCGGCCCGCCTCGAACTTCGACAGATCGAGGATGTCGTTGATCAGGGCAAGCAGGTGTTTGCTTTCGCTGTTGATGATGCCGACCTGCGTGCGCTGTTCGGGAGTGAGTGTTCCGGCCAGGCCCATGGAAAGGATCCCTGAAAAGCCGATGATCGAGTTGAGGGGCGTGCGCAACTCGTGGCTCACCGTCGCAAGCAGCTGCGTCTTGGCAGCGCTCTGTTCTTCGAGGACGTCGACCGCCCGCTCAAGCGCATGGTTGCTCGCGCGCAACCGCCGCTCCGCCACAAGCGCCATCCCGCCAAGCGCCACCGTCATTCCGGTGGCAAGCAGGCCGAGCAGCCCGATCTGAATCCACGAACGCCTGATGAGCTCCGATGCGCTCACCGCGAATGGACCGTATGGCATCGTCACGCTCAGCGCGCCCCTAATCGACCCGACGGCCCCTGCCCACTCGTCATGGCAGTTGACACACGCCGCCTCCACCGCAAGGGGCCTCGCAAAACGCAACACCTCAGCGCCGTCGCGCTCGGTGAGGAGATGGCGCTCGTCGTCAGTGGAAGCGGCACTCTCGATCGCCTCGCGCTCCCACCTGTCGGCTGCATTGTCCGGATTGAGCGGCTCCAGGCCGACGACCCGCGCCGAGATGCCCGTCTGTCGCACGAGCCACTCATCGGTCAGGCGCACGAAGTAAGCGGGGTTGACACGCACGAGCACCGTGCCGTCAGGCAGCTCTAGTGTCCGCTCGTCCTCGGGCAGATACGGGTTGGGCGTCACGTCTGCGCTCTGTAGTACGTAGACGCCAGCGTGTTCGCTCACCCATCTTCGCGTCACGACTATCTTGTCCACGTACGACGAGGCGACCGAAAGTGCGAGATGACGCTGCTGGACGCGGATCGTGTCGGCAGACTGCACTCCCGCGAAGGCCACGGTCACGATGAGTATGGCGAGCGTGGCGACCAACACCTTACCGGTGATGGTGGAAAAGACTCCGCCCATCAGCGCGGAAGGTGCCGTCGGACCTCGGCTACAAGACCATCGTTGGAAAACGGTTTGGTGATGTAGCCGGCCGCGCCTGCCTTCTCGGCGGTTTCACGATCGTGCGCGCCGCCAAGGGCGGTGACAAAGACCACGGGAATCGCGGCGGTAGATGCGTTCTCGCGCAACGCCTCACACAGCTGCCATCCATTGACTCCCGGCATCATTATGTCGAGGAGGACAACATCTGGCTGGATGCGTGCGATTGTCTTCATGCCCTCGAAGACGCTCGGCGCTGTCTCAACGATGAAACCCGCGGTCTCCAAAACCATCTCCATGAGACCGGCCATCTCAAGATCATCGTCTATGGCAAGCACCACGGCCCGCCGCATCCGCGCTCCTCCCCGTATGGCCCGTACTCATTTCATAGTATCGGTTTGCGGCACAGATCGGGTGAGTCTCACAAGATCCATTAGTCGGAAGACTCGTGGCCGTTCACGTCAGAAACCCAGTCAGCACCGCTGCGATAATGATCGCTGGAAGCATGTTGCCAACAGGCAGGCGCTTGATGCGCGCGAGATCGAGACCTATCGCAAAGATGAGTGCGCCTCCGGTAGCCTGGATCGCGTTGATGACCGCCTCGGTGACGAAAGGCTCGATCGCGTGCGCGCCCAGCGCGACGCTCCCCTGGATGACAAGGATCGGGATCGCTGAAAGTGCGACACCTACTCCGAGCGTGGTCGCGAGCGCGATCGCCGCGATCCCATCGAGCAGGGCCTTGAGGTACAGCAACGACGGGTCGCCGAGGCCGTCTTTGATCGAGCCCAGAATCGTCATTGCTCCCACGCAAAACAGCAACGACGCGGTCACGAACCCTTCGACAAGCGTGTGCGCCTTCTCTCCGGGCTGCTCGGCCCGACCGGGCGCGAGGAACGGCACACGATGCGCGATCCTTTGGAGGAAGTGGCCGAAGTGCTCGAGTCTGTGCTCGATACGCAACGCTTCGCCGAGCAATGCGCCAACGACAAGCGAGCCCACTAGGACGAGGGCCGCGTATGGTCCCATTCCGTTTGTGCCAAGATCGGCAAGCCCTCCGATAGCCATGCTCGCGCCGATCACGATCGTCGCCAGCCCTATCCCGGAAAACGCGATAGCGCGAAACCTCTCGGTGATGACTCCACCAAACATAAGACCTATAGCCGAACCCACAAGAACCGCAAGCACGTTGACCAGAACACCGGAACCGAGCACGTTCACTCCTCGCTCTCTTCGGTCAGCCATAACTCCTTGAGCTCGGCGGTTATGGCGTTGCCGCCAGCGGGGATGCCCGCGCCTGAAGCAGGGTACCGCTTTGGACCAATTCGCGCACGTCCTCGGCCGCCGGCGTCGAAAACCACGTCACGTGCGCGGATCCGCACGCGGCCTCCACCGTGCGTGCGTGCCCGTGCGACAAGCGCATTGTCGGAGGTCACGACCGTGACCGTCTCACGCGCTGCGGCCCCCTGTATGATTCGCACAATCTCATCATCAGCTGAGCCTCGTCGCGCGAACACGACTTCTACCGGCTCCATGTTCGGTGCCGCAGGCGCCCCGGTTGCTCGCTCGGCGTCAAAAACGACCACGATCCGGCCCCGCCCGAGAAGCTCCGCTCCGCGCGCCCTAAGTCGCGCGATGAGCGCGTCGCGTTGTCGATCGAGCGGGAGGTCCCGGGTGGCGGGATCGGATCTTGTGACGTTGTAGCCATCGATCACGTAGAGCATGGCGCGTCCTCACCGCATATATCCACCAAATACATTGTACATGCGGTTTGCGACACCCAGGCCCCACCTCCCAGGCCCCACATCCCTCTCGCAAGAATTGGGGACGTACTAACTGCAGGCACAAGACGACCGTGCACGCTAACGAGTGAAACCGGGGTAGCTGCTCGTGCCACATGTGATACGTGCGATCCTGACCACAGCGCTCTTCGCCACGCTACTAGGGTGCGCCGGCCCGGCGGAGCCGCCGACCATCGTCGACCCCAGCACCCCATCGGCCCCAGAAGGGCCATCCACCCCTCCGGAGAGCTCTCGTCTTGAGGACTTGAAAATCGACTTCGTTCTCGTCGCTGACGGATTCGACCAGCCGCTCTACGTCACGGGAGCGGGCGACGGATCCGGAAGATTGTTCGTGGCCGAGAAGACCGGCGCGCTTTGGACGGTGCGCGACGGCGAAATCGACGACACGCCCTTCCTCGATCTGCGCGGCCGGGTGAGCACCGAGTCGGAGCTCGGGCTTCTCGGCGTAGCGTTCACGCCCGATTTCGCGGCGAGCGGAGTGGTGTATGTGAGCTACACCGACCTCAGCCATGCAAGCGTTCTCTCGCGCTTCGACTCTGATGGCGTCACAGCCGACCCAAACAGCGAGCGCGTTTTGCTGCGCGTCGAGCAACCCTACGCTAACCACAACGGTGGAGGGATAGCGTTCGGACCCGACGGGATGCTCTACCTCGGGCTCGGCGATGGCGGCTCAGCAGGGGACCCGCTGCGCGCCGGCCAGGATCTCTCGACACCGCTCGGCAAGATGCTGCGGATCGATGTCGGCGCGACAGGTGCGTGGAGCACACAGGCTGGCGTCCCGGCGGACAACCCCTTCGTCGATGTCGCCGGTGCCGATCCGCTCATCTGGTCGTACGGACTTAGAAACCCGTGGCGCTTCAGCTTCGACCGTGAAACCGGCGACCTGTGGATCGGGGATGTGGGCCAAAACGCGTTAGAAGAGGTGAACTTCCAGCCCGCGGCGAGCCAAGGAGGCGAGAACTGGGGATGGAGCCTCTTCGAGGGCACCGACCCCTTTCCGCCAGACCGCGATGTCACCGAGAACCGGGACGCCTTCGCGTGGCCGCTCGTTGAGTACCGCCACCCTACCGGCAAATCCGTGACCGGCGGCTATGTCTACCGGGGCGACGCTTTTCCGCTCATGCGCGGCGTCTACCTGTACGGAGACTTCGTGACCGGACGCGTGTGGGGGGTCGCACGCGGCCCCGATGGTCCTGAAACCAGAGAGCTCGCCACAACCGAGATGGCCATCTCGTCGTTCGGTGAGGATGACGAAGGGGAGCTCTACGTGGTCGATTTCCAGGGAGGGTTATATCGGGTCGAGGCGCGATAGCGACCTGCGGCCTGCGACCTGCGCCCTACAGACTACCCGCCCGCAGGTGCGCCAAAGAGCCGATCGCACTCGGCGACGTACGCCTGAAGGGGCGGGGGAAGCGCTTCGACCGGACCCGCGGGCGGCATCGGCCCAGAGTGGTATGTGTCCCAAAACAGCACGTGGTCACGAGCTCCTTGGAGGCGGCCGCTCTTCGTGTCCGCCATGAGCGCCGCGAACGCCTTGCCCGTATAGGTGGTCTCGAGTTTCACTCCGGCCGCGCCAGCGAGCTTGACCGCTTCGATGCTCTCGGAGGTCGGCACACCGTAGCCGGGATCGAAAAACTCGTGGCGCAGCTCTAGGCGCAAGTCTGCGAAGGTGAGTTCGGGAAAGGCCGAGTCGAGCGAGCGCATCAACATGATCGTCTCGGCAGCGAGCTTCTCGGCGAACGGCTCGTTGGCGACCTCGCCGGGCGTGACACGGATCGCGAGTACCTGTGGCGCCATACGCGCACCGGCGCGCTCGAGCGCGGCAAACCCAATCGCGAGCCCCACCGCCGTGCCGAGCGTCCCGCCGGCGACGTAGACGACATCTGGCGCGACGAAGTCTCCGAGCGCGAACGCAATCGCGCCCAAGTCGAGCTCCCTGACCTGCGCGGCAACCTCGAACGCCGCGTTCACGTAACCAATCGTGCCGAGCGAGTTGGTACCGCCCATCGGGATGACGTAGGGCTCAACACCGTCTCGCCGGGCGAGCCCCCGCCGGGCGAGCACCGCTTCGCGGCGACCGTCCCATCCGTCGATGGGGTGGATCACCGTGCCGAGCGCCGCATGGGCACGCAACGTCGCTGCGGCGAACGGTCCCGGGGCCTGCGGCGAAAGCACAACGTGCGGCTCGAGTCCGAGCGCGCGGGCGTGCACCGCGGTGGCGAGCGCGTGGTTCGAACCGTACGCGCCAAACGTGAGTACCGCCGCGCGGCCCTGCGCCTTCGCTTGGCCGAGAAGGAACTCGAGCTTGCGAACCTTGTTCCCGCCGTAGATCGCATTGGTGAGGTCGTCGCGCTTGACCCAAAGGCCGTGGACGGGCCAGATCTCCTCGGCGTCCTCATCGAGCGGGAGGATGTCCGCGCCGTTGGCAACCGGCGTGGGCAGATCGCAAAGCTCGACGCGAGGCAATGCGGCGATACCCGGGAAGCGCTCGAACAACGGCAGCTTCATCGGTTCAAGCCTCCCCGACCGTCAGACAGGATTCCTGCTACCGCAAATGGTAGCAGGGCGCACCCGGATGGTCGCGCGCTAGCGCCCAGTGCTGCGCTACTCGTAGGCGATCGCGTCGCGCACGCTTACCTGGGCCGCTCGAAACGCCGGCAGGAGGCTTGCTGCCACCGCGATAACCGTGACCGCCACCAGCCACACAACCACACCCTCCCACGAGTACTCGAAGGTGAGCGGCAGCGCCATCGCCCTCTCAAGCATCGTGAGCAGCGCCAGGCTCATCGGATACGAGGCCAGCGCGCCGAGGAACCACGCGATGAGCGCAATGACGACCCCCTCTGTCACGAATATCTGGTAGATCGAGCGGTGCGACGCCCCGATGGCACGCATGACGCCGATCTCGCGGGTCGACTCGAGCACGTTGATGGTCATGGTGCCCGTGAGTCCGATTACGCCAACGAGTGCGAGGATCGCCCCCATGATCGCGAGGAACGTCACGAGTATGCCGAGTTGGCTTGCGACCTGGTCGCGCTGCTCCGTCGCGGTCTGTGAGAACGCCACCGGGACTCCTCGCTCTTCGAGCTGTCGCTCAACGAGGCGCGCTACGCGAGTCTGTTCGGCCTCGTGCGCCGACGTGGTGCGCACCTGCAACCTCATGATCGCACCGTGCGCACCAGTGATGGCTTCAAGGTGTTCCAGCGGCGTGAACGCGACCGGGCCCATGAGCCCCGCGCTCACGACGCCCACGACCTCGAAGACACGATCGTCACCAATCACGTTGAACGTGGCGCGTGACCCTGAAGTGAGCCCGGGTTCGCTCTTAACAACGTCAGCGTTGAGTACGATCGCGTTACTGTCGTCTGCGGTAAGCCACCGCCCTTCGGTGAGGCGCGGCACGATGAAGTCTGAGCCGGGACGCACCCCGATGATGTCGATCGGTTCTGATTCTGTGCCGTCGGGACGGGCGAAGACGGCACGATACTCCGGCATCCCTGAAACCGCGACCACGCCTTCTACGCGCGACGCGACACGCGTGACCGTCTCGGCGCTCTGCGGGCGCGCGAACCACAACTGGGCGTCGTAGTCCCACATGTCGATCTCGTCCACGGTAGCAAGGATCGAGCTCTGCACGCTCGTCACCGACATGATCACCGAGGATGCAAGCGAGAGCGTGATGAGCGTCAATGTGAGACGTCCCTTGCGTAGAAACGTGTTGCGCAGCGACAGTGCGACCGGTCGCGGCAGCCCGCGAACGAGACCCAGCGCGCGATCGAGCAACCCGTGCCCAAACGACGTGCCGCTCATCCCCGTCGCGTTGAGCGCCCGAACCACGCTCGTACGTGTCCCGAGACGCACCGGGACCACTGCCGCGAGCAGGGGCACGGCCAACCCCACCAGCACGCCTAGCAGCACCACGTACGGCGGCGGCGCGAACGAGGTGATGCGGAAGTTCAGCAAGTCAGCGGCGTACCCCGTGAACCACCAACCAGCGAGCGCGCCGGCGGGCAGCCCCACGGCGACCGCGCCTGACCCGTAGACCGCGACCATCGCGAGGTACATCCACGTGACCTGGCCGGCTCGCCCGCCCACAGCCTTCATGATGCCCACTTGTCTCACCTGTTGCGCCATGATCGCTTGCACCGTTGTCACGACAAGAAAGCCCGAGAGCGCAAGCGAGAGCAGTCCGAGCGCGAGCAGCAGCAGCGAAACCGCCTTGAAGATGTCTCCGAGAAAGTGACTGCCCGGCTCGGGCACGCTGGTCTGCACGACCTGCACGCCGCGCGGGAGCAGCACGTCGTCGCGGATGGCCGTTGCGAGTCGGCTCGCTTCGGCCCTGTCGGGTGTGCCCGCAGCGACAACCTTAAGCTCGTTGTAGCTGCGTGGCTCGTCGAGCAGGCGCAGGGTATCCATCGAGACGTAGCCGGTGGCGGCGTTCACGAACGTCGCAGGAAACGCGTTGATGTCGTGGACGATGCTCGTCACGCGCAGCCGCACACGTGTGCCGCCGGGTGTCTCGGCTGTCACCACGTCTCCTACAGCGTGCGGGGCGACCAGATTGACCGAGCGCTCCAGCACAAGCTCCCCGGCCGCGGGAGGCCACGTGCGCGCCGACTCCACCGTCACGACATCGATCTGCCCGCCCTCGAGATCGGGCACCGCGCGCAGCTGCATGGTGTCCCACCCGGCGGAGGAGACAGCGTCGCTTTGCTCTCCCTTTTCGTAGCGAATCGCGAGCGTTCGCGCGCCCTCGGCAAAACGCACTCCCTCAAACCGCTCGACAGCGCGCACCACGCTTTCATCCAGATCGGACACCGCAAACGTGATGGTGGCGGGCATCGACGCCGAGTAGACCGCGTCGAACTCGCGAATGAGGATGCCGCGTCCGCCCATCACGACAGTGATCGCGAACACGCCCACCGCGATCGAGAGGACCACGAGCAGAGTGCGGAACCGGTGTCCGGCGAGGTCTCGCACGACCTTGCGCCACCGGGGAGCCAGAGCGGCAAGCGGCCCTCTCATGGACCGGAACGCGCGGTCCGTGGGCGGTGCGTCGTCTCCTCGACTATCTCGCCGTCGCTTACCGTGAGTGAACGCCGGACGCGCGAGGCGATATCGGCGTCGTGGGTGACCATGATGATTGTCTTGTGAGCGTCCACCAACTCTTCGAACAGGTGAAACACCGCGTCAGCGGTTTTTGAGTCGAGATTGCCGGTGGGCTCATCGGCAGCCAGGATGGGCGGGTCGTTGGCGAGCGCGCGAGCGATTGCGACGCGCTGTTGCTGACCTCCAGAGAGCGCCGAGGGCAACTTGTAGGCCTGGTCGGTCATCTCGACCTGTTCTAAGAGGCGCATCGCTCGTTCGGGGCGCTCGGCCGGGGAGTGCATCGCGCAGAAGTCCATCGGCAGCATGACGTTTTCTATGGCCGTGAGCGTGGGCAACAGCTGGAAGAACTGAAACACTACGCCGATCGTGCGACCGCGCCACATCGCGAGCTGGTTCTCGTTTAAAGCATGCACAGAAACCCCGTCGATGACCACCTCGCCCGACGTTGGATGGTCGATGCCGGTGATCATGTTGATGAGTGTTGTCTTGCCCGATCCGGACTTTCCCACCAGCCCGATGAACTCGCCGCTACGCACCTCGAGGTCGACACCGCGCAGCGCGGTGAACGGAACCCCTCCGGTGTCGTAGACCTTCACCACACCGCGGAGCGAGACGAGCGGCGTTTCACGGCCGTGGGGTGCATCAGGGACGTTCACGTGCGCAGAAGTCACTCCCTCAAAGGCAGATGCGCCAGACGTCAGATCATCCGGCGGTCGCGGCGCATACGGTACAGCCACCACAATCCGTATGCGAAAACGAGGCCGACTCCGCCGATTACGCCTTTCATCGGCTCGATGTCTTGCGGTCGCGGCTCGCCCCTGGAGATGATCTCAAGTGACGTCGCGTGCACGTCGAACTCGCCGCCGTGCTCCTCGCAGGCGATGTTCACGATACCGGTCACGCGCACGATGTCGCCTGTGTGCCGGTAGTCGCCAAAGTGCTCTATCCTTGCCGCCATCTCATCCGTGACCCAGATGCCGAGACCGACCTCGTCGCCAAGGATGTTCACCCACCTGCCGCCGCCCATCGCTCGCAAGTGCTCGCCTATCGCCTCACCCTCGACCACGATCTCGTGACCGTCGAGCGCGCGGTCTATCTCGACCACCTCGGCAGGGCTGAGTGGGGCATCGAACATGGTGGTCGCCAACGCCGACTGGACGCTACCCAATGTGGCGAGCGCGGCAACAAACGCCAATACACACGCTAACGGCCACCGCATCATCGCGAACGCCACCTCCTCACGTCAAACGCCAAGACCACCTGCGACACGAGCACGAGTACCGCGATAAACTCAAGCCGCCCGGCCCACATCTGAAACATGTACACGAGTTTGAGCCCCGTGGGCATCGTCGCGGACGTAATACCAATCGAAAGTCCCGAGTTCGCCGTTGCGGAGATCGATTCGAACATCGCCTCGGAAGCTCCGTACCCATATGCCGCACCCGCGACACCGCCCACGACGTACGTCACGAGGTAGAGGATGAATACCGTCGCGGCAGCGCCCACCACTTCCGGCTTGAGGACCCTCATGCCGAGATGATGGTAGCGCACCGTCATTGCGGCGCTCTTCGGTGCGATCGCCTGCTTGACGTGAAGAACGATCGATTTAGCGATCACCCCTACGCGCAAAGCCTTGATGCCGCCACCTGTCGACGAGAGCGAGCCCCCTACGGCCATGCCGAGCATGATCGCGATCAATCCCACACCGCTGAAATCATGAATGAACTGGCTCCCGTACACTGTCTGGTGCCCCGCGCTATGTCCCGAGATGACCTGGAACACCCCTTTACGGAAGACCCCATATGCGCTGGTGAAGGTATCCGCGTACGTGAGTCCGATTGCGACAAGCGCCGACCACGCTGTAATGACGAACGCAAGCACGCGAGTCTCGATGTTCTTGCGCAGCTCCCTGCGTGATCCACGCCAGATCTGCGCATGGAGGGCGAAGTTGATCGATCCTGCCATCATGAGAATGAGAGCAAGAGCCTCGATCAGGTAGTGGTGGTAGTACATGAGATTCATCCGCTGCGGCGCGAACCCTCCCGTGTCGAACGCCGCGGCGGCTATCCAGAATCCGTGCAGGAGACTCCTCGCCGGCGACATGCCGATAAACGACATGATCGCGAAGAAGGTTGCCGTACCGAGTGCGACGTAAACCGCGGTAACAACCCAGATGAACCGCGCGGTGTGAACGATGTTGGGAAGAATCCGCTCGTCACGGCCCTCGGCGACGTAGAGTGAGAACGCGCCGCCACGAAGTCCCACCGCGAGCGAGAGGGCGGCGACGACGATCCCCTGTCCTCCGATAAGCTGCATCAGATGCCGCCACATGTTATGGGCGTAGGACATGTGATCGAGGTCGACCGCGACAGTCAGCCCTGAGACCGTCAAACCGCTGATCGCGTCGAAGCACGCGTCGAGGTAGCTCGGATAGTTGTCCGAAAACGCGAGGGGCAGCGCTGCGGCCATAGCGGCGGCGATCCACCCCAGCGCGGTGATTGCGAGCGCGTGCGTGTGATTCATGCGTGAGGGGCGCACCTCGGCGTGCATCAGCGCCATGCCGACGGCGCACGACACTCCAGCTCCCAAGGCGAAATCAAGTGCCGCGTCCCACTCCCGCGCAAGCACTCCCACCACAAGCGGGATGATCATCGCGAGGCCGATACCCGTGACGAGAATCCCAACGAAGTGGAGTATCGTGCGCATGTCCGGGGAGTACAGCCGCACCCACATCGCTGTCGCCTACCGCACCCACGCCACGAACAACACCACGAAGAACATGGCCGCGATGAAGGCGCTCAAAGCCGCAAGTTCGAGTAGCAACCCGCTCAACCAGTGCTGAAGCGGGCTGTGGAAGCGATGTACCCTCATGATCCGCTTTCGCCGCGCGGAACGGTCACGACCTGTTCAGAGTAGCGCACGTGAGGCCGTTGGCGCACGTGGACTCGGTTCCGGCCCTAGCCGCCGCGTCCGTCACGCCTGTGACGGGAGCGGCCTCTGTCTTGCCGCGTCTCAACGTGCGCCGCCTCATCTTTGAGCGCACGGTAGCTCGCCAGGCGTCTCTCGGACAACCTGCCATCCTCGACCGCCTCCCGCAGCGCGCAACCGGGTTCCCGAACGTGACGGCAGTCCGCGAAGCGGCACCGCTCGGCAAGCTGTTCGACGTCAGGAAACGCCGCCGCGATCCCTTCGCCGCCGCTCAGGAGTGCGAGCGCCCTCATCCCCGGCGTGTCGATGAGGATGCTCCCGTCCGCCAGAAAGAACATCTCGCGGGCGACGGTCGTGTGGCGCCCCTTCCCATCCGTTTCGCGCACCGCTGCGGTCTGCTGCACCTCGTCCCCAACCAAACTGTTCACCAGCGTCGATTTCCCAACTCCCGAGGCGCCAAAGAACGCGCCGGATTTGCCCCTTCCAAGGCAAGCCGTGATCGCATCAACGCCCTCTCCCGTAATGGCGCAGGTTACAAGCGTTTCGATACCCAGTGCGACCGCCGAGACCTCGGCGCGCGCAGTCTGAACGTCAGTCGCGAGGTCGGACTTGGTCAACACGACGACCGGCTGCGCGCCGCTCTCCCACGCCAGCACGAGTTCGCGTTCGAGCCGAGCGATGTTGGGCCCTGGACTGAGCGCCTGCACCACGAATGCGACATCGACATTAGCCACCACAACCTGCTCAACCCCTTGCTCACCAGGGTCTTTGCGCGAAAACGCCGAGACGCGCGGTATGATCGCCTCAACTATCGCCAGGTCGTGCCCTTCCGGACGCGCCAGCGCGACCCAGTCGCCGACCACGATCCTCGCGTCACCCAAGTCCCGCAGGTGAGCGGCGGGCTCCGCACGCAGCGGCCCGGTCTCGGTAAGCACCAGCGGCTGTCCTCGATCGACCCGGCTCACGCGACCGGGCACGAAGCCCTTCTCGGCAAGGTGGACGAACAGCTCCTCGAAGTGTCCCGAGAAACCGAGCGCGCTAAGATCACGGGGCGGCTCGGCCCGGGACGCGAGGCCGCCAGGCGCCCCGCTTGCATGTGGCATGATCTTCTCCGGCACATGGGATAGGATACCCGTCACGCCCTCGCCACCAACACCACTGCTGTGTCCGCTCGCAGGTTGGGCCACAGTCGCGCAGAGCGCACGCCACCCACCCGGA
This sequence comes from Clostridiales bacterium, assembly GCA_018333995.1. Lineage (NCBI taxonomy): Bacteria > Bacillati > Bacillota > Clostridia > Eubacteriales > Clostridiales bacterium. The sequence continues at coordinate 53,609 of JAGXSG010000002.1, forward strand.
CATCTGTGATGAGCGGGATTTCGCGCTCTATCGCCCCGCCGTTCCCGGCGACAAAGTCGCGGAAGTCGGTGATCGTCGTGTGATGGATATTGGGCGTGTTGTACCACGTGAACGGTATCGAGCGAGAGACCGGCATGCGGCCCCTCAGGGCAAGGTAACCGCGCACCCGCCAGTGCCCAAAGTTGGGAAACGTCACGACTCCCCGGCGCCCGACTCGAAGCATCTCGCGCAACACGAACGCGGGGCGCCTGACAACCTGCAGTGTCTGGGAGAGCACAACGAAGTCGAATGCGTCGTCACGGTAGCCAGGAAGTCCTTCGTCGAGGTCGATCTGCACCACCGACAGTCCCCGTGCAAGAGCGTTCGCGATGTCTGGCGAACTAAGGTCAACACCGCGCACCGTGCATCCCTTCTCATCGCGAAGGTGCGCCATGAGCGACCCGTCCCCGCAACCCAAATCAAGCACTCGGCTTTCCGGAGGAATCATCTCGCTGATCAGGCGAAGGTCGGACCGGAGCAGCTCTGCCGCGGTCATCAGGCACCACCTCTTCCCTGCGTCTTACGCGCGCGCTCCTCAGCCACGATGCGGGCGAGAAACGGCTCCAAGTAACGTCGCTGCTGCTCTGGCTCGAGCAGAAACGCATCGTGCCCGTACGGGCTTTGAATCTCTGCGAACGAGACTTCCGCATCAGCGGCCTTGAGTGCGTCGACAAGCTCGCGCGCCTGGTACGTGGGGAAGAGCCAGTCGCTTGAAAACGACAGAACGAGCACCCGTGCGCTCATTCCCGCAAGCGCATCGGCCAGCGACGGGTAACCCGCCGAGAGATCAAAATAGTCCATCGCCTTGGTCATGTAGAGATACGTGTTGGCATCGAAGCGCTCGACGAACTTGCGCCCCTGATACGCAAGGTAGCTCTCGACCTCGAACTCCGTGACGAACTCAAACGCGTGCTCCGCGCGATCGCGCAAACGCCGTCCAAACTTGGCGCGCATCGAATCGTCCGAGAGGTACGTGATGTGCCCGATCATGCGCGCGACGGCGAGTCCATGGCTCGGCTGACCGCGTTCATAGTAGTCGCCGTCAGTGAACCCCTGATCGCCAAGAATCGCTGTCCGCCCGACTTCGTTAAACGCTATCGCCTGTGCGGCAAGCCGCCACGTGGTCGCTATCACCGCGACCGAGGCCACCCGGTCAGGGTGCCGTTGCGCCCACCTGAGCGCCTGCATCCCGCCCATCGAACCGCCCACGACACACGCGAGCCGCTCTATGCCAAGCGAATTGAGGAGCGCCGCTTGGACGTCAACCATGTCTTCGATCGTGACGAGCGGGAAACGCAGGCCGTACGGCGAATTGGTGGCGGGATCCGTCGAACCCGGCCCAGTGGTGCCTGAGCACCCTCCGAGAACATTCGCGCAGATCACGAAGTACCGCTCCGTGTCGATCGCCTTGCCGGGGCCAACAACCGGTTCCCACCAGCCCGGACGCACCTCGCCGAAGCGGTCCGGACCGTTCGCGACGTGAGCGTCACCGGAAAGCGCGTGACACACCAAGACGGCATTCGCTCTCATCTCGTCAAGCGTGCCAAATGTCTCATACGCCACCGCCACGTGTTCGAGCCGATGGCCGGATACGAGATCAAAACCGCCGGAAAGCTCGATTATGCGCGGACCTGACGCGGGCGGCTCAGACGCGTGCGCCGACGCACCCCCGCCGCCCACGGCACGCTCATCCCGGATCACGGCGCTACACCCGCTCCAGCGCTTGCTCGAGATCGGCGATGATGTCGCCGATGTCCTCGATGCCCACCGAGAGGCGCACGAACTCCTCCGAAATGCCCGCGCGCTCGAGCTGCTCGGCAGACAGCTGGCTGTGCGTGGTCGTGGCCGGGTGGATGATGAGCGACTTCGCGTCACCCACGTTGGCGAGGTGGCTGAACAGCTCAACGCCGTCGATAAGCGCGCGGCCTGCCGCTTTGCCGCCTTTGACGCCGAACACCACGATGCCGCCGTAGCCGTTCTCCAAGTAGCGGTCGACGTTCACCTTGCTCGGATGGGTGTCGAGGCCTGGGTAGGTGACCCACTCCACCTTGGGGTGCGCTTCGAGGTAGCGCGCGACGGCAAGGGCGTTGTCAGAGTGGCGTTGTACCCTCAGCGACAACGTCTCGATGCCGAGGAGGAACTGCTGTGAGTTGAACGGGGAGAGCGAGGCGCCCAAGTCGCGCTGGAGTTGCACGCGCGCCTTGATGCCGAACGCGACATTGCCGAGACCGGGAAAGTCACCGAACACATCCCAGAACTTGAGCCCGTGGTAGCTCGGGTCGGGCTCGGTGAACCACGGGTGGCGTCCGCCGCCCCAATCGAAGTTGCCGCCGTCGACGAGGATGCCGCCAATCGAGGTGCCGTGCCCGCCGAGCCACTTGGTGAGTGAGTGGATGACGACCGCTGCGCCATGCTCGATAGGTCGGCTAAGGTACGGGGTCGCAAACGTGTTGTCGACGAAGAGCGGGATGTTGAGCGCGCGCCCCGCCTCGGCCAGTCCTGCGATGTCGGGGACATCGAGGCGCGGGTTGCCGATCGTCTCGACGAACCACGCCTTGGTAGTCGGATCGCTCGCCTCGGCGAACCCGTCGGTGTCCGCGGTGTCCACGAAGCGTACGTCGATGCCGAGCTTACGGAACGTGTGCAGGAAGATGTTCCACGTGCCGCCGTAGAGCGACGTCGAGCTCACGATCGAATCGCCCGCACCGGCGACGTTTAGCAGCGCGATCACCTCGGCCGAGTGGCCCGAGGCGGTGGCGAGCGCCGCCGTGCCGCCCTCAAGCGCGGCGACGCGCTGCTCAAGCACGTCGTTGGTGGGGTTCATGATGCGCGAGTAGATGTTGCCGAATTCGCGCAGGCCGAAGAGGTCGGCGGCATGATCGGTGTCGCGGAAGTTGTAGGCGACGGTCTGGTAGATCGGAACCGCGCGCGACCCGGTCGTAGGGTCCGGCGTGGCGCCGGCATGGATGGCACGCGTGTCGAATCCGGGGGTACGAGGGGCGGTGGCGTCGGGCGTGGAGCCCGTCTCAGATGCGGTGTGCTCGCTCATGGTCGTCTCACTCTCGTGTCGTATTCGCTGAGGATAGATGTACCCGACCTAGCGTCCGGCCGGGTGGCCGAGGCGCCCAGACCCGTCGCATGCACGACAAGACCCGGGCTGGGCCATCAACTCCATCATCATCGCGAACACGGTGACGTGAACCATGGTTGTAGCTTCCGCACCTCCTTGCGCAACTCGTAGTGATTCAGTGAATCCTGCCACCGCCTCGGGTTCTCGTCAAGCTCACGCAAACCTGCACAGGCATTCGTCGCTACAGTACACTCGGAGGGTACCGCTTCATCGGACCGCGCTCGGTGCCCACGATTTTGCCCCGAGAGGAGCCTCATGCGGATCACACGCGAAACCAAACTTCACGGCCTGCTCGAAACCTACCCCTTCCTCCTCGAGTACCTCGCCGGACTCAAGCCGGAGTTCGCAAAGCTCAAGAACCCCGTTCTCCGCAACACTGTCGCACGCGTCGCGACCTTATCGGCCGTCGCGGAGATGGGCGGCATGAGCGTGGACGATCTCATTGAGTCGATCTCGAGCCAAATCACTCTCCATGCAATCCACGAGGAGGATGCCGCATCCGCGGCAACCCCGCTCGACGAAGCGTCACGTGCGCGCCGTCAGGAGGCGCTCAAAGAGATCATCCGCAAGCTTCACGATGGCGCGTCTGTCGATGAGGTCAAGGCCGAGTTCGAAGCACTCACCGCCGAGATCGACGCGGTCGAGATTGCCGCGATGGAACAAGCGCTCATCGCGGAAGGGATGCCCGTCGAGGAGGTCCAGCGGCTTTGCGACGTCCATGTGAGCGTCTTTCGCGCGGCGCTAGAATCGAGCCAGTCGGAAGAAGACCTCGCCGTGGCACCGGGCCATCCGGTCGACACGTACCGCCGGGAAAACGCGGCCGCCGGCGAGATCGTCGCTGAGCTGCGCTGCGCTGTAGAGGAACTCGGGCCCTCGCTCGCCGAGGATCCGGAGGCGGCGCTAGGCGCGCTCGAATCAGGACTCACTCGCCTGCTCGACGGGCTCGCCACACACTACGCGCGCAAGGAAAACCAGCTGTTCCCGATGCTCGAGCACCACGGCATCGAAGGTCCCACCAAAGTGATGTGGGCGCTCGATGACGACATCCGTTCCCGCATCAAGACAGATCTCGCCGCCGTGCGTGCGGGAGATACGGGAGCGCTCGCAAACTCGCTCCCGGAAACGCTCGGCATGGTCGAGGACATGATCTACAAGGAAGAGAAGATCCTCTTTCCCACGGCGCTTGCGGCACTCAACGAGGCCGAGTGGGAGGCAATGGCCACCGGCGAGGCCGAGATCGGCTTCGCATGGATCGAGCCGCCGGTAAACGCCGCGCACCCTGGAGCGGGCGTGGCCGCGCACAGCGGGACCGCCGGGGCGGCGGCGCTCCCCCTCACCACCGGCGCGCTTACGCTCGAGCAGATCGACCTCATGGTGCGCGCGCTCCCGTTCGACGTCACGTACGTCGACGAGCACGACCGCGTACGCTTCTACTCGGAAGGTGACCGGGTCTTCCCGCGCTCGCCCGCGGTCATCGGTCGGGAGGTGAAGAACTGCCATCCGCCCGGAAGTGTTGCTGTCGTCGAGCGCATCCTCGACGATTTCAAAACTGGGTCGAAGGATCTCGCCGAGTTCTGGATCGAACTCAATGGTGTCTTCATTCACATCCGCTACTATGCCCTCCGCGATCTTGACGGCACATATCGCGGCTGCCTCGAGGTTGTGCAAGACGCGACGTGCGTGCGCTCGCTCAAGGGGGAAAAGCGTCTGCTCGACTGGTAAGCGTGGCTGTGCCCGCCACCAGAGCACTCACCCCTTGACCACCCCGATCGGTCGCAAGCGCACGAGTGGCTCGACCAAGTCGCGCTGGTGACGCATCACGTCTTCGATGTCCTTGTAGGCGGCCGGGGCCTCCTCGGCCACGTCGTGCTTCTTCGCCTTGAAGAGGCGGATGTTTCGCTCTCGCAGGTCGGCGAGCACCTTCTCGCGCGGGAACGCCCGCTTCGCCGCCTTGCGCCCCATCGCCCGGCCCGCCCCGTGACTGCACGACTCGAACGACTCGGGATTCGCGAGCCCGCGGCAGACGTAGCTCGCCGTGCCCATCGAGCCGGGCACGAGCACGGTCCCCACCGCGTGCACCGCACCTTTGCGGTGCACGATGACGCTCTCGCCGAAGTGCTCTTCGGCGGCCGCGTAGTTGTGGTGGACGTCGACCTCACCGGTCGCCTCCAAGCCCGGGAACTTCCGCTCGATCGCGCGCCGGACAGCCCCGGCCATGAGGCGCCGGTTCTCGCGCGCGAATCGCAGGCAGAACCCCATCACCTCGAGGTACTCGCGCCCGGCCTCGGAGTCTGCCGCGAGGTGCGCGAGTCCCCACTCCGGCGGCACGGGCGAGCCCGACGCGCGGTTCTCGGCCTTGGCGACGGCGTCGTAGTGCTCGGCCATCTGCTTGCCGAGGTTCCGGCTGCCCGAGTGCACCATCGCCCACACCGTATCGTCGGGATCGACCTGCAACTCGATGAAGTGGTTACCGCCGCCGAGCGTGCCGACCTGCCGCACGGCCTTGTCGACCTCGGCGCGCAGCGGAGCGATGCCGGGCACGTCGTCGAAGAGCGACGTGCGGTCTGTCTGCGGCGAGCGGTGCCACTCGAACCCGGTGGGCACGGAGCGCTGGATGTCGTTCAAGATGCCGTCACGGGCCGAGGCGAACTCGCGATGCGCGATCCCCGTCGACCACGCCCTCACGCCGCACCCGATGTCGAGGCCGACCGCGTGCGGGATCACCTGGCCGAGCGCCGCGAGCACCCCTCCGATAGGCATTCCGTACCCGACGTGCGCGTCGGGCATGAGCGCCACGTGCCGATGCGCGAACGGCAGCTGTGCGAGGTTGCGCGCCTGGGCGAGCGTGGGATCGTCGAGGTCGGCGCCCCAGACCTTGACCGGCACCCCGGATGTCGGGATCTCGTACACGGTTGACCAGCTACTCGTGCTCCCTGTGCATGATCGTGACCATCATGCGCAATCTGCTCAGTTGCGACTGGCGGCGGCGCGCGCGCTCCGCCGCGTTCGCCGGGTCGAGCATCGTCTCGACCTGATCGGCCAGTTCCTTGGGCGAAAACGGCTTGGTCATGTACTCGGCTTCGCCCATCTCGACCGTGTCAAGCTGACTCGCGAACTCGCCGATCGCCGAGAGGAACAGCACTGGTATATCCTTCGTGCCCGGATCGGCGGAAAGCCTCCTGTAGACGTCCCGGCCGTCCAGCCCGGGCATCATGATGTCGAGCACGATGAGATCGGGCTTCTCCGACTTCACGATCGCCAGCGCTTCGACACCAGAGTGCGCTCCTGTGACCTCATGTCCGCGCGCAGTGAGCGTCGCGCTCACCAACCGAACGATAGACGGCTCGTCATCGACGGACAGTATCTTCGCCATGTCGACCGCACTCCTTCCGTTCGTGTAACACCTCAGGGCCCATCAAGGAACCGGGAAACCTGTTCGACAAGTTCTCTCGGCGTGAACGGCTTGCAGATATAGCAGACCGCTCCGCAATCGATGCCCTTCTCCCGCTCGTAGAGCTGGCTTTTGGCCGATAGCATGATGACCGGTATGTCAGCTGTGGCAGGCTCAGCCTTAAGGCGCTCGACCGTCTCGTAGCCAGTCATGACCGGCATCATCACATCCATGAGGATGAGGTCGGGCGCCTCATCGCGCGCCGCGCTTATGGCCGAGATCCCGTCTGTCACCGCAACTGTCTCGTGCCCCGCTTTTTCGAGCGAAAAGCATATGAGTTTCACGATGTGGGGCTCGTCATCGACGATCAGGATGCGCGCCACCGCCAATCACCCCTCCTCGGCGAGTAGTGACTCGACGCGTTGGGCAAGTTCTTCTGCCGAGAAGGGCTTGGGCACCTGTCCGGCCGCCATGTCAATGACGCCGATGCGCGAATGGTCGATCCGGTGGGCGGTCATCACGACGATGGGTATGTCAGACAGCCCCGGATCCGTCTTGATCTCCTGGATGACCTGGTAGCCGTCCATCTCGGGCATCTTCAGGTCGAGCAGCACGAGATCGGGACGTGAGCGGGCGATCGCCGCCATCGCTTCCTTGCCGTCGTACGCCGGCATCACCGCGAAACCCTTAGCCTTAAGCACCCGGCTGATCGAATCGACGATGTCGCGGTCATCGTCGGCGACGAGCACGAGCGGGGAGGCGACGGAGCCCACAAGGCCGTCGATCACGCTCACCAGACGCCTCTGATCGACAGGCTTCTCCAGATAGTTCGCCGCGCCAAGACGCATGCTCTTGCCTTCGTCGCAGACCACTGAGAGCACGAGCACCGGGATATCGGCGGTCTCGGGATCGTTCTTGAGCCGCTGGAGCAAATCGAACCCGTCACCGTCATCGAGCATCACGTCGAGGGTAATCGCGCGCGGAAGGTGTCTTACGGCAAGCTCCGCCGCGGCCTGGGCGGTGTGGGCGATGAGCACATCGTACCCTCGCTTGGTCAGGTAGGTCTCGATGAGGCTCGCGACACAGGGGTCACGGTCTACGACGAGCACGGTCCCTCCGGTCACGTCGGGTCCTTCGACGGCAGGAGTGCGCACAAGGCGTGACGAAGCCACCGGCAACGAGAAGGCGAACGTGCTTCCCTCGCCGAGCACGCTTTCCACCCACACGCTCCCGCCGAGCAGCTCAACGATGCTCTTGCAGATCGAAAGCCCCAAACCCGTACCGCCGATGTCGCGGGTGAGCGAGGAGTCGACACGATAGAACTTAGTGAAGAGCTGCGCTTGGTCTTCCGGCTTGATACCGATGCCTGCATCCGTCACGTCCACGACTATCATCTCCCCGTCGTGTCGCGCCTTGATCGTCGCCCGGCCGCCGCCGGGCGAGTATTTGATCGCGTTGCTGACGAGATTCATGAGCACCTGGCCGACCCGGTCACGGTCACCAGCGGCGCGCGGGAGACCGTCTGCCACCTCACACACGAGTTCGACGCCGGACTTCTCGGCCATGGTCTTGAAGGTCTCGGCTGTGCTCATGATGAGGTCGGGGATCTCGATTGGCTCCACCTTGAGGTGGATTCGTCCAGATTCGATGCGCGAGATGTCGAGCATGTCGTTGATCAAGCTGACGAGACGGTCGGAGTTCTCCTGTACGATCTCTAGAAACTCGCGCTGAACTTCGTTGATCTCGCCTGCTTCACCGTCGACAATGAGGTCGACGTAGCCTTTGATGGATGTCAGCGGCGTGCGAAGCTCGTGGGAGACAGTGGAGACGAACTCGTTTTTCATGGTCGCCATCTCGCGCTCTGCTGTGATATCGCGCATGGTGGAGACCGTGCCGATCACCGCGCCTCCCCGATCAAGCACCGGATTGGTGCGAATCTGCACGACCCTGTGATCCGGTTCGGAAAGCGTACCCTCCCAGACCGCATCGATCGGCTCCGCACCGTGCGGTGACGGCTCTACCCCGAGAATCTCGGCCACGGTCACCATCTCGCCGAGAAACCCGTCGAGCCGCGGACCGCACATCTCCCGCGCCGACGGGTTGAAGAACGTCAGGCGCCCATCAGGCGCGAAGACAAACACTCCGTCGCCGGTAGCCGCGAGTATCGCCTCTGCACGCTCAAGTTCGTCAGCGGCCCCCGTCTCATCGCGCATGACCACGGCCACACTGTCGCCTCCCGGACAGTCGGGATCGGCGAAAGGAACAAGCGTGCATGAAATGTCACGCCCCTGCGCCGCCACGGTGGACCGCGCTCGCGCGCCTCCCTCAAGGCGCGCCTCCTCGAGAGCGGCGGTAAGACCCTGCACGCCGAGCAGGCCAACGCCGCCGTACATCACAGCCACGCGTTCCACTCCGAGCAGGGATTCCGCCGCCTCGTTCAAGATCCGGATGCGGTCTTGAGCGTCAACGATGAGCAACCCTTCGCGCGAGGTGGCCAGGAGCGTGCGAACTCGTACGTCGCGCCTGCGCTCTTCGTTCGTCACCGCACCCCCGTACGCCGGACATCGCTACCTGGGTACTTCGTCACATGTACCGCATACCCTGTTCGCCGACGTTCCTCACGTGCGCGCCGCGTCGGTCTCGTTTGCCCAGATCCGCACCGATTCCGCCTCGATCTCCGGTCTCATCTGCGGAGTTATCGAGGAGAGTGGCCCCGCCTGAACCCGCCTGCCGAGAATGCCCTGCAGGTAGATCTCCGAGTCGATCATGGCGGTAATTGTGGGCCGGGCGAGTTCGACGATGAGTCCCACAAAACACGTATCGTCCTGTTCGCCACGGGCAAACGTGCCAAACACATCGATGGTTCTCACTCCGTACCGCTCCGACAACACCGTGCCGTGCGCCCGCACGCGAGCCGCAATGTCATCGAGCGACCGGACGGGGCCGTCACCCAGACCGGCCACGCCGCGACCGGTCTGGGTGATTCCCCCTGAATCTCTATCTGCCGGTGACCCGACACGTCCGCCCACACCAAGCACATCAGCCACCCGGCTGAGCCGCTCAAGTGACGCGGTCCGATACTCGCACGCCTCCCAGCGAGCGATCTGTTGCTGCACCACTCCAAGCCGCTCGCCGAGCTCGCGCTGGGAAAGACCGCGCGCGGTGCGCGCCCTCACAAGTAGCGGCCCGATGTCGAGAAGTCCTCCCACGGTAGAGATACTACCCGGGTGATGTCGCGAAACACAACATCTGCGTTGTTAGCACCGCGTCTGTGCTCGCGAGCTACTCGCCGCTTCCGATCGCGATCTTGGTGGTCTTCGGCCTTGCCGCCTCAAGCGCCTTGGGCACGTGCACCTCGAGGATGCCGTCAACATACTCGGCCTTGATGTCTTCGGCCGAAACACCTTCCGGCAAGACCATCGAGCGCTCGAAGGTGCCGTGACTCGACTCGCGGATGAGCCAGCCCTCGCCCTCTCGCTCATCTTCTGCCTTGCGCTCGCCCTTGATGGTGAGCACGCCATCAGTGACCTCGATGTCGACCGCGGCCGGATCGATGCCCGGTAGCTCGGCGCGCACCACGATGTCATCGCCCTTGGACTTCACATCAATCTTGGGCATCCACGCGACGGTCGAAGCGGTCTCGCCCCGGCCCTCGGCACTGCCGATCCGCGAGAAGATGCGGTCCATATCCCGCTGCATGCGCAGCATCTCTCCGAACGGGTCCCAACGCATGATCGCCATGGTCACATCACCTCCGTTGTGTCCCGGCCCGCCGACGTCATGGCGAACGAGCGGCGTGCCGTCGGTCGCACCTACGCGAGTGCGCCCTTACCTCAGCCCGATCTCCCCCTCGATCACGTCGACCGTGACGGTCGCTCCATCGAGTACCTTACCCTCGATGAGAGCTTTCGCAACGCGGTCGACGACCTCCCGCTGGATGACACGCTTGAGCGGCCGCGCGCCGAAGACGGGATCGAACCCGTCGAGCACGATTCGCTCCACCGCCGCCGGTGCGATCTCGAGTTCCACACCCCGCTCGACAAGGCGCTCGCGCACCTTGGCGAGCTGGATCTCGACGATGTCTGCGATCTGCTCCATGGAAAGCGAGTGGAAGAGTACTATGTCGTCGATACGGTTGAGGAACTCTGGTCTAAAGGTCTGACGGAGCGCCTCTTCTACCGCGTTTTTCATCGTCGCTTCATCGGTGCCCGCACGCGCGAACTCCTGGATGAAGTGTGAGCCCACGTTGCTCGTCATGATGATGACTGTGTTCTTAAAGCTCACAACACGGCCTTGCCCGTCGGTGAGTCGACCGTCGTCAAGCACCTGGAGCAGCACGTTGAACACATCCGGATGCGCTTTTTCGATCTCATCGAAGAGCAGCACGCTGTAGGGCCGTCTGCGTACCGCCTCGGTGAGCTGTCCGCCCTCCTCGTATCCCACGTAGCCGGGAGGCGCGCCGATTAGCCGCTGTACGCTGAACTTCTCCATGTACTCGCTCATGTCGATGCGCACCATGGAGCGTTCGTCATCGAACATGAACTCGGCGAGCGCGCGGGCGAGCTCGGTCTTACCCACGCCAGTGGGACCCATGAAGATGAACGAGCCGATGGGGCGGTTTGGGTCGGAAAGTCCGGCGCGTGACCGGCGTATCGCCGCGGAAACCGCCGCGACCGCCTCGTCCTGGCCCACGACCCGCTCGTGCAGATGCTCCTCGAGCTGCACGAGCTTGGCCATCTCACCCTGCATGAGGCGGGAGACCGGCACCCCCGTCCATGCCGAGACCACCTCAGCGATCTCCTCGTCAGTGACCTCCTCTTTGAGCATCGCCGATCCTTCGTGCAGCTCACGCAGGCGCTCGTCTGCCCCGGCAAGCGCGCGCTCGAGCTCGGGCGTGCGGCCGTACTTGATCTCGGCTGCCCGCTGCAAATCCCCTTCGCGCTCGGCTCGCTCGGCATCTGACTTCGCCTCGTCGAGTTCAGCTTTCAGCCGCTGGACCTCGCCGATGACGCTCTTCTCGGAGTCCCACCGCGCTTTGAGGCCGGAGAGTTTCTCGGTAAGCGAGGCCATCTCGGCCCGGAGCGCCTCTAAGCGCTCAGCGCTCGCGGCATCTGTTTCCTTGGTGAGCGCGGCCTCTTCAATCCGCAACTGCCTAAGCTGCCTGTCAACCGCGTCGATCTCGGTGGGCATCGAGTCGATCTCTATGCGCAGACGCGACGCGGCCTCATCGACAAGATCGATAGCCTTGTCGGGCAGGAAGCGGTCCGCGATGTAGCGGTCCGAAAGCGTGGCCGCGGCCACGATGGCGCCATCGGTTATGCGCACCCCGTGATGCACTTCGTACTTCTCTTTGAGGCCTCGCAAGATAGCGATCGTGTCTTCCAGGGTCGGCTCGCCCACAAACACCGGTTGAAAACGCCGCTCGAGCGCCGCGTCCTTCTCGATATGCTTCCGGTACTCGTCAAGCGTCGTCGCGCCGATCGCGTGCAGCTCGCCTCGCGCGAGCGCGGGCTTGAGCATGTTGCTCGCGTCCATCGCGCCCTCAGCCGCGCCCGCTCCCACGATCGTGTGGAGCTCATCGATGAACAGGACAAGACGTCCCTCGGCCTGCTCGATCTCGCGCAACACCGCTTTCAGGCGGTCCTCGAACTCGCCGCGGTACTTCGCGCCTGCGACCATCGCCCCCAAATCAAGCACGACCACATCCTTGTCGCGCAGGCTGCTTGGTACGTCACCTGCGACGATGCGTTGCGCGAGCCCCTCGACTATCGCGGTCTTGCCGGTTCCCGGTTCGCCGATGAGCACCGGATTGTTCTTGGTGCGCCGCGAAAGCACCTGGATGACTCGGCGAATCTCCTCGGCGCGGCCAATGACCGGGTCGAGTTTGCCGTCGCGTGCCTTCGCGGTGAGGTTCTGGCTGTAGCGCTCAAGTGCCTGAAACTGCGCCTCGGCGTTAGAATCGGTCACGCGCGAGCCGGCGCGTAGCTCCGCGACCGCGTCGAGCAGCCGAGCGGAAGTGACCCCCGCAGCCGCAAGTACGCGGCCCGCCTCGCCCGCGTCCTCGGCGAGCGCGATGGCGAGATGCTCCGTGGAAACGTAGGCGTCTTTGAGCTTCTCGGCATGCTTTGACGCCGAGGAGAGCACGGTGCTCAAGCGAGGCCCCACGCCCGCTTGCGCAAGTCCAGCACCGCTCACCTTGGGAGCACGTTCAATCGCCGAGGCCACCTCCGCGCTAAGCGCACCGGCATTGGCCCCCACCTTCTCGATAATGGGGCGGACGATGCCCTCGGCAGCGTCGAGCAACGCTTTGAGCAGGTGTTCCGGCTCAATGACCTGCGAAGCCGCGTCCTCTGCCATGCCGTGAGCGGCCTGGAGCGCCTCTTGCGCCTTGATCGTCAACTTATCGAGTCTCATCGTCTACTCCCCGCTCGCCTCCCGCACGAACCCACACGCCGTCTCGCAGTTCGAAGCGAAACTCCGTCGCATCCGTATTCTCAAACGCGCCGCGCATGACTATCACATCCCGATTCATCCCCTCGTACTCAACAAACAGATCTCTGCCCATCACTGGCGCGGTACCCGCGGATGTGAGCTCGTCGACAAGCCTGTACACGAGCGAGGTGGGCACCTCGCTGGATCCCGCCCTGTCTTCGCCGGGTTCCGCCTGCACCTCGCTGGCTCCTGGACCGCCGTCCGGCACTTCCCGCTCACCACTAGCAGGCACGCCACCGTCCTGCCCCGCTCCTACGCCGCCGTCCGAGCCAGACTCCCCGGTACGCGATGGCTCCAACCGATCAACCCAGCGCTCTGCGCCAAATAGACCGATCCAAGCAGTAGCCGCAACGGCTGCGAGCAACACCGCCGCCGAGGCGACCACAAACCAACCCAAACCTCGTCTCCGGCTCATCGCTCCTCCCTCAAAGCGAGTGAGCCGCGGCGGACTACGACGATGCTCGTCGTGGGTCCGGTTCGTGATTCCGCGTGGCGCGCGAACTCCTCGGCATGACGGCGCGCCGATTCCAGCTCAATGCGAATCGCCTCGACCTGCCGCTCAAGCTCGATGATCCTCACCACACCCGCGAGGTTGATGCCCTCGACTTGCGTGAGCTGCTGAATCACCCGCAATCGCTCGATGTCAGCTTCGGAGTACAGGCGGGTGTTCCCGGCCGAGCGTTGTGGCCTCACAAGCCGTTTTCGCTCGTAGATGCGAAGCGTCTGCGGATGAACGCCCGCGAGCTCAGCCGCGACGCTGATCATGTAGAGTGGTCGCTCGCTGCCGCCGCACTCTCTGGTCGCCACTTTATCCTCCTTGGGCCGCCCACCGCGCATGGCCTCGGTAGCGGTCCTTTACTGGTCGTGCCACACCTCTAGACAAGGTGCGAACGTACGTCCTCTGATCGGGAAGACTCGAATCGCCTCAGCAACTCTTTTTGCTCCGCCGTGAGTGCAGTGGGGATCAGCACCTTCATCTTCACCTTCAGATCGCCGTGTCCCGCTCCCGTAAGCCGTGGTGCGCCCTTCCCCTTGAGACGGTGGACCGCACCGTCACTCGTCCCGGGCGCGATCTTGAGCTTGACTTTCCCGCCCCCGGGTACCGGGATCGTGATCTGGGCGCCGAGCGCGGCCTCGGTGATGGTGATTGGCAACTCCATGATCACGTCGGCACCGTCCCGCGTTAAATACGGGTGCCGCTCGATGTGTGTCACCACGTACAGGTCGCCCGCCGGCGCCCCGGCCTCACCGGGGTCCCCCTTCCCCTTGAATCTGAGTTTGCCACCGTCAGTCACGCCAGGCGGCACATTCACGGTGACCGGTTTGACGCGCACCCCCCGCCCAGCGCCCTTGCACGCTGTGCACGGACTCTCGATGACCGTGCCCTTACCCCGGCAGCGTGGACACGGGCGGGAGAAAGCGAACATGCCCTGACCCTCGCTCACGTGGCCGCTTCCGCCACATGTGGAGCACGTGGTCGGCGATGTCCCCGGCTTTGCACCAGAACCCTTGCAGACCGCACACGTCTCGGCCCGCTGGACATCGACCCTCGTCGACACACCCGTAAGAGCCTCATCAAAGCCGAGAGTCACTTCATACGTGAGGTCGCGGCCCCGGTGCACACCAGACGCACGTCCCGTGCCTCCGGCGAAACCCCCCGCCTCAGAACGGCCGCCACCGAAAATGTCGCCAAACAGATCGCCAAGATCGACTTGCTGGTAGTTAAATCCGCCGCCACCCGGCCAGCCACCAGCTCCACCGGGGCCGCCCGGCGGAGCACCCGACCCTCCAAAATACGCGCCGTACTGATCGTACTGCGAACGCTTCTCTGCGTCCGAGAGCACCTCGTAGGCCTCGTTGAGCTCCTTGAATTTCTCTTCGGAGCCGCCAGTGTCAGGGTGGTGCTTCCGTGCCAGGCGGCGAAACGCCTTCTTGACCTCTTCGGCCGAGGCATCCTTTTTCACGCCGAGTATGTCGTAGTAGTTCTTGGTCGCTGGCATGACCTACCCTCCCGCGGGTGGCCCCCCGGTCGACACGACGACCATCGCCGCGCGGATAGTCTTACCGTGCATTTCGTAGCCCTTCTGGTAGACCTCGACCACAGTGCCATCGATCGCGGTAAGATCTTCCTTCTGCCCTACCGCTTGGTGCTTGAGCGCGTCGAAAGCCGCTCCGCGCGGATCTACCGGAACCACACCCTCTCGTGCAAGCACGTCCAGGATCTGACCGAGGACCATCTCCACACCGGTCGTGAGATCGGCTCCCTCTCCGCCGTCCCGGACGTGTGCAAGGGCGCGCTCGAGGTTGTCAACGACCGGCAGCAAGCTCTCGGCGACACGTTCACCCGCGCGCTTGACGGCTTCAGCATGATCGCGCGCCATCCGCTTGCGATAGTTGTCGAACTCAGCTTGGATGCGCTGGGCGGTCTCCAGGTGGCGTGCCGCCTCCTCGCGTGCCTCTTCCAGATCGGCGGTCAGGCGATCACCCCGAAGTTCGAACTCGTCGCCGAGGTCGGCTTCGAGCGCCGGGTCGAGCGCCGATTCACGCGGGACCCCCGGATCGGGTGCCCCGCGACCGGAGTCGTTTCCATCGCGTGATCTTCTCGGCATGACTACTTGTCGCCTTTCTCTTCGACAACCTCGTAGTCAGCCTCGACGACCTCTTCGCCGTCATCCGAAGCGGTCCCATCGGCGTCTCCACCGGACTCCGCCTCGGCTTGCGCCTCTGCGTACACGATCTCGGCAAGCTTGTAGCCAGCCTGCTGCAACTGCTCGGTCTTCTCCCTGATCGCGACCGTATCGTCGCCTTCAAGTGCGCTCTTGAGATCACCGACGGCCTCTTCGACCGTGTTCTTGGTCTCCTCAGGAACCTTGTCGCCAAGATCCGCGAGCGTCTTTTCCGTGCTGTACACGAGCGTGTCGGCGGTGTTGCGCGCCTCGGCCGCCTCCTTCTTGACACGGTCCTCGTCCGCATGCGTCTCCGCGTCGCTCACCATGCGCTCGACCTCTTGATCGGACAGGGCCGTAGTGCCCGAGATCGTGATCTTCTGTTCCTGACCCGTACCCTTGTCTTTTGCCGAGACATTGACAATCCCGTTAGCGTCGATATCGAAGGTGACCTCGATCTGGGGGATGCCGCGTGGCGCGGCTGGAATGTTCATGAGGTGGAACTTGCCGAGCGTCTTATTGCCAGCCGCCATCTCTCGCTCGCCTTGCAACACATGAATCTCCACCGAGGTCTGGCCGTCAGCCGCCGTCGTGTACGTCTCTGTCTTGCGGGTGGGGATTGTGGTGTTTCGCTCGATCATCTTGGTCATCACGCCGCCGAGGGTCTCGACGCCGAGTGAAAGCGGCGTCACGTCGAGGAGAAGGATGTCCTTTACGTCACCGGAAAGCACGCCTCCCTGGATAGCAGCGCCCACCGCGACAACCTCGTCCGGATTCACGCCCTTGTGCGGATCCTTGCCGGTGATCGACTTGACCATCTCGACGACGGCCGGCATGCGAGTGGAACCTCCAACCAAGATGACGTGCTCGATCTCGGACGCTTTGATGCCCGCGTCCTTGATCGCCGCTTGGACCGGCTTCTTGCAGCGATCAAGCAGGTCGCTCGTCACCTTCTGAAACTCCGCACGCGTGAGCGTGTAATCGAGGTGCTTGGGCCCGCTTGCGTCCGCCGTGACAAAGGGCAGGTTGATCTGCGTCGTCTGCGTGGTGGAAAGCTCGATCTTGGCCTTCTCGGCGGCTTCCTTGAGACGCTGCAGCGCCATCTTGTCGACACGCAAGTCAATCGCGTGGTCCGCCTTGAACTTGTCAGCGAGCCAATCGATGACCCGCTGGTCCCAGTCGTCGCCTCCAAGGTGGTTGTCGCCCGAGGTCGACTTGACCTCGAACACGCCTTCACCGATCTCGAGGATCGACACGTCAAACGTGCCACCACCAAGGTCGAATACGAGGATCGTCTGATTCTCGTCACCCTTGTCGAGCCCGTAAGCGAGCGCTGCGGCGGTAGGCTCGTTGATGATGCGCTTGACGTCGAGACCGGCGATCTTGCCCGCGTCCTTGGTCGCCTGGCGCTGCATGTCGTTAAAGTACGCGGGCACGGTGATGACCGCCTCGGTCACCTTCTCGCCGAGGTAAGCCTCCGCGTCAGCCTTGAGCTTCTGCAGCACCATCGCCGAGATCTCCTCGGGGGTGAAGTGCTTTCCGTCGATATCGACGACCGAGCGGCCGTCCTTGCCCTTTTCGGCCTTGTACGCAATCGTCTTGCGCTCGGAAGTCGTCTCTTCGAACTTGCGTCCGATGAATCGCTTGATCGAGGTGATGGTGTTCTCGGGATTGGTGATCGCCTGGTTCTTGGCTGCCTTGCCCACAACCCGCTCACCGTCTTTGCGGAATGCGACGACGCTCGGAGTGGTGCGATCGCCTTCCGCGTTGATAATGACTGTCGGCTCTCCGCCCTCGAGCACGGCGACAGCGGAGTTGGTTGTTCCGAGATCGATACCTATGACCTTGCCCATCTGCCGTTCTCCCTTCATACGCCAGCACTCGAAGCTAGCGCGGCTGCTCTGACTGCCGTGCGCCGCACAGACACGGGCGACGCGCCTCGTGATGATAAAATCTGAGTGTGCCGTTGTCAAGTTTTATGGCAACGAAAGCTATATACCCCGCGGAGGCATCCCCAAACTCTGTTTGTGACCGGAATCCTTCCGAATAACCCTTTACACGTGTACACAGGGTCGCTATGGTACGGCAGAATCAAGACCCCGAAGCGCTTCGTGCGTGCATGGATACCGAGGAGGATCGATGCCCCGTCCGATCATCGAAGAAGATGACTGCTCTGCGTGTGGAATCTGCGTCGACGCGTGCCCCGAGAACGTACTCGAGATCGTTGGAGACACCGCGATCGCGATGAACGACGAGGAGTGCACCGCATGTGCCGCGTGCATGGAAGAGTGTCCGATGGGCGCCATCACCGAGATCGAAGAGGAGTGACCCGCATCCGGGCAATCTGTCGCAGGGCGATCTGTCGCACAACCCGGACAACGCACGTCTGACTCCACGGAGTCACATTGACGGACCCCTCGGAGTCAAAGCCTTCATCTGGCGCCACACTCGCTTCTTGCGTTGCTGGTCGGTAAGTGACGCCTCGAGTCCATCGAGGGCCAGAAACTCTCTTCCCGCCAAACGTCGCACCCGGCCCGGCCGGAGGTCCTTGAGAGACAGCGCCGCACTCACCGCGTGCGCCGCCACTGGGTCGAGCGCGATCACCACGTATGGATCGACAGCTTCTATCTGCGCCCTTATCCGCGACGCGACCGTACCTGGATCTGAGTCCGGTTCGGATCTCGCTACCGTCGCAAAGACGCACGACGGATCAAACCCTAAGGCGCACAGCGCTTTCGCAACAGCTTCTCCATCCGGACCGCTCAACGCTTCGCCACCCGCCGCTTCAGCGGGACCCGGCTCACCTTTCACGCACAAGACCTCGGCAAAAAACTCCCCGCTTGAAGCGATGAGGTCGGCACCCGGGACGAGACTATCAGCCTGCGCCAACTCGGACGCGATCTTGGCCCGGTACTCCCGTTCGCGTTCATCCACGAGCGCTCACCGCGCTCACCGCGACGCGAACCATCGGTACGTCGCCGCAAGCCCCGTGTCGAGCGGGACACGTGCATGCCACCCAAACGCCTCGCGCGCCCTCGACGCGTCGAGGGCGCTACGCCGGACGTCGCCCGGGCGCTCCCGCGTGTACTCGAATGGGCGCAAAAACTCCGAGACAGGCCGAAGCGAATCCGCGAGGGCGTGCACCGAGACCTCACTTCCTGTGGAAATGTTATACGCGGCACCGCCTGGCGCGGCCTCATCACCGAGCCTGACTTCGCAGTAAATCGCCGCGATGAGTGCCGACACGACGTCTCCCACGAAGATGAAGTCCCGTGTTTGGCCCCCGTCCCCATGGATGACGGGCGCGCGCCCTTCCGCCAACGCCGAGCAAAACGCCGCGACCACGCCGCCCTCGCCCGTGGCGTCTTGACGCGGACCGTACACGTTCGCGAACCGGAGTGACGCGTAGTCACACGGCGATCCGGCTAGTTCCTCGGCAAGCGCCCCCTCGGCGGCCAGTTTAGATTCGCCGTATGGATTGGCGGGATGGACGGGTGAGGACTCGGTGAGAGGCAGCTCAGCTGGTTCCCCGTACACCGCGGCGGATGAAGCCGACAAAACGAGTCGTACCCCCGACTCCCGTGCCGCACGAGACACCGCTCGAGTTCCCTCGACGTTGACCGCCCAGTCCCGCGCAGGGTCCACAAGCGACGCCGACACGCTCGACTGCGCCGCAAGATGCACCACGATCTCCGGGGCGAACTCGGCAAACACGGTCGAGAGACTGCCATCGAGTATGTCCATCGTGCGCATCGCCGCTGCCGGGTGAATGTTTTCGGGCCGTCCCGTGGACAGATCGTCGATGACGAGAACCGCGTTCTCCCCGATAATCGCATGCACGAGGTTCGACCCTATGAACCCGGCTCCGCCTGTCACGATGACGCGCATTGCGACTCTCCCTACTCCGAGGTCTCCTCGGTCCGTCCGATGGTGTGAACCTCGGTCAACTCGGCCTGCACGATAAGGCGATACCGTGCGCTGTACGGAGGATGGCACGCCGAGAGCGTCAGCATCGACTCCTCCGTCGTCTCAACCACCTCGGTACGGTCAGGCGTGACGGTGAACTTCTCGGTCACTACGTACGTGTACCGCCGGTACGGCGAGAAGAAATACACCGTGTCGCCGGGCACGAGCTCATCGAGCCGGCGAAACGGCGCTCCGTATGTGGTGCGATGCGCAGCGATTCCAACGTTGCCGGTAGGGCCGGGGATGTCGGTGTACGGCATCCAGCCCGGCCCTCGCTTGAGGTCCTCGGTGCCCACGCCGCGCACGACTACCGAGTCGAGCTCCATCTTCTCGATCACGAGGCGCCCAAACACGCCGTCGGGCTCAAGTGCGGCCCAATACCCGACGTCTTCGGCGCGCCACGTGTCCCACACCGACCGCGGGGCCTCGTCGACAGGCTCCTCGGGGACAAGCCGGTCCGGCGAAGGCGCTCCCACGGCGCCGAGCGCGGAGAGCTCGTCGCGAAGCTCGGCTTGGCGCCAGCGTCCTACCGCGTCGGTCACAAGGTAGTACATGAGCAGCCCCGCGGCCACGCCGAGAAATACATTCCCGAGCGCGTGCAGCGCCGTTTTAGTAAACGGCCGCTCCGCGGTAACCTCGGACGATCCCACTTCGCTCCCCTTCGGACGAAAGAAACCCGGGTACTCGTGTGATCCACATTACACAATCCACTACAGGCGGCGGACCTCCGTGCCGATACACCCAGTGTAAGCGTTGACAGCAGTACATCGAAACGGACTCCCCGAAAAAGGCACCGCACGTCGAAAGGCGTGCCTCGCAAAGTCACGGGTCTACCGGAAGCTCACGCTTCCTACGACAGCCGGACTACCGGGTACGAGATCTGGTCGTTGATCGGCCGGGTTCCACCCATTTGCGTGACGGGAGGCAACCCGGTCGATGTACGTACCGGCTCGTACAGGGGTGACCGCAGAGATGAAGAACGACCGCGCAACACACACGTCCATCCGCCTCCTTTCGATCGCGCTCGCGGCCACTCTCCTCGTGGGAGCGGCAGCACCCGCAACAGCGTCGGTGCTTACCGAGAGCCGCGCGCTCGCGGCCGCCGCACCGGCATTCTCCTCGCAACTCGCGCCAGCTTCGCCGGTTCCGGCCGCTCAGTTGGCCAAGGCCATCGTCCGGACGACTTCCGATCAGGCTTCGGCAGCCGTCACCACTCCCGCGCCGGTCGCCAAAGCCCAAGCGCAACTGCCCCGGCCTGTAGCCGCGCCAAGCGTGCGCGTCGTCCGCACCGCGAGCAACGCATCCGCCGCAAGCGCCCCGGCGGCCACCTCAGCGGCGGTCTCCTCCGCCAGCCCGTCCGCTACCGCACCGCGCTCAAGCGACATCTCGCAAGCCAGGGCGATTCTTGCCCGCTACATCGCAACCTATCCCATCTTGCAGGGAACAACGATCGCGTTTGGCGACACTCGCGGAAACCCGCAGGCAATCGCGTACTTCAAGTCGGGACGGATAATCGTCAACCCAAACCACACGGTGAGCTTCGAGCGCATCATTAACCACGAGATATGGCACATCATCGACTGGCGGGACAACGGCAGGATTGACTGGGGCGAGAACGTGCCGCCATCGAACGCCAACGACTTCAGAGGGTAGGCGCGCCGTAGCGCGTCATGCCCCGAAGTGACCGAGCCCCGGTGGGAATCGTCCCACCGGGGCCCTGCGTCGCTCTATAGCCTACGGGGTGGTGGTAGCCAGAGCGTAGGCTAGGCGACCCTCCTTGAACGCCTGCGCAGCCCAGCCCCGACCGAGGCCGCCACGCCGGCAAACGCCGCGAGCAAGAGCGCGTCACCGCCGGTGAACGGCAGGAACGGCTCATCCTCCGCATCCACCTTCACGCGCACGCTCCAGCTAGCCCGATCGTTTTCTGCGAAGTCATCTTCTGGATGGCTGACCACCGCCACATTGTCGAGAACCGAAATCCCGACAGGCATCGTGTCGGCTACCTTGAGCTTGTAGACGATCGTCTGCGTCTCGCCAAAGGCAAGCGGTCCGTCAAACTCCCATGTGATCGAGTTTCCGGCGACCGCGCCACCAGCCGCGTCGACGACAGTGAGGTACTTCGCATTGAAGGTGTCGGTCACCGTGTAGTCGTACGCCGGATCGCCACCCTCATTACCTACCGTCAAGGTGTACGTGATCGTGTCGCCGGGTTTCGCGAGCGTCATATCGCCACGCTTCTTGACGGAAAGATCCGGTGGGAATCCGAGGAACTCGTCGATATCGACGAACGCTACATCTTGGTCGGAGACTTCATTGCCCAGCTCGTCGACGCCGGTGGCGGTGACGATGTTAGTCGTCGGCTCGAATATGGCCACCGTGCGGGTGAAGACCTGCAGAGCACCCGGAGCGAGGCTGGGGATCGTGGCGATGACGCCAAGGTGATCGTCCTCAACGAGCACATTGGAGAGCGTCGTGTTTCCCGTGTTGCGGACCATAAACGTATACGTCACTTCTTCGCCCTCGATGACCAGGTCGGAGTCGACCGATTTCTCCACGGAGATGGCCGGGCTTCCACCGAAGTAGCTCGAATCGTCGCTGTCAGTGACGTTGTCGCCCACCGGCGGCTGGCCTGTGGCCGTGCCGACGTTCTCGTAGAACCCTTCGGTAGCGACGCCAAGGGCGTACAGGGTTTCGCTGGCACCCGGAGCCAGCATTTCGATGTTTCCGATCAACCCGAGGTCGTCGTCGGTGACGACGACGCTACTAAGGGTCACGTTACCCGTATTGGTCACCTGGTAGCTCCAGGTGATCGGGCCGCCCATGAGTATGTACGCGCCGTCGGTGCCGTTAGTGAGTTTGATGATCTCGATCGCCGGGGCCTGGAGCGCTGTGACCGTCTCGTCGTCTTGGTTGGAAGCGACCGGCTCACCGTCGAAAACGCCGAAGCCTTGCGCGACGTTTGTCACAGAGCCTGCGTCAACGTCTGCTTGCGTGATGGTGTAGGCGGCCGTGAAGGTGATCTGCGCGCCGGGGGCGAGGACGTCGGGGTCGCCCGGGACGTCTGCGCGGCTCGTCGCGGCCTTGTCGTCTGTGACGGTGAATGGGCCCATCAAGGTCACGTTGCCTGAGTTGGTGAGCGTGTAGGTGTAGGCGATGACGTCGCCGGCCGCGTCATAGGTGGCAGGCGCCGCGGACTTCACGAGCGCAAGTTCAGGGTTCTGAAGCGCCCTCACCGTCTCGTCGTCGTAGTTTGAGTAGACGTCGTCTTCACCGAAGTGGCCGTGGCCGCGCGCGGTGTTGGTCACATAGCCTGTGTCGACGTCTGCTTGCGTGATGGTGTAGGCGGCCGTGAAGTCGATCCACGCGCCGGGCGCAAGAGCCATGGGCGCCATGCCGACCGGTGCGGTGGCCGCCTTGTCGTCTGCAACGGTGAAGGGGCCCATCAAGGTCACGTTGCCTGAGTTGGTCAGGCGGTAGGAGTAGGTGATGGTCTGGCCGGCCGCGTCATAGGTGGCAGGTACCGCCGACTTCACGAGCGCAAGCGCGGGCGAGGCGAGCGCTGTGACCGTCTCGTCGTCTTGGTTGGAAGCGACCGGCTCACCGTCGAAAACGCCGAAGCCTTGCGCGACGTTTGTCACAGAGCCTGCGTCAACGTCTGCTTGCGTGATGGTGTAGGCGGCCGTGAAGGTGATCTGCGCGCCGGGGGCGAGGACGTCGGGGTCGCCCGGGACGTCTGCGCGGCTCGTCGCGGCCTTGTCGTCTGTGACGGTGAACGGGCCCATCAAGGTCACGTTGCCTGAGTTGGTGAGCGTGTAGGTGTAGGCGATGACGTCGCCGGCCGCGTCATAGGTGGCAGGCGCCGCGGACTTCACGAGCGCAAGTTCAGGGTTCTGAAGCGC